>NZ_VMKV01000023.1:0-26618 GCF_013276335.1 Streptococcus sp. 2100
ATCTACAACCTCAAAACTGGTTTTGAGCAACCTGCGGCTAGCTTCCTAGTTTGCTCTTTGATTTTCATTGAGTATAAATAAAAAAACAGAACTAGTCTGAACTAGTCCTGTCTACTTTTACCCAATCACACTTCCATTTGGTACAGCTGGATCAACTGTAAGAAGGGTTAATTGTCCATCATGTTCAGCTGAGAGAATCATCCCTTGACTGACATATTTTTTCATCATCTTACGTGGTTTGAGGTTAGCAACGATTTGAACTTTCTTGCCGACCAATTCTTGTTCGTTTGGATAGTATTTTGCAATTCCTGAGAGGATTTGACGATCTTCACCATCACCTGCATCTAGGCGGAATTGAAGCAACTTATCAGAACCTTCTACTTTAGACACTTCTTTGACTTCTGCGACACGAATTTCAACCTTGTCAAAGTCTTCAAACTTGATTTCATCCTTGTTTAGTTTGAGTTCGACTTCGTCTGGATTCCATTCTTTTTCGACAGCTGGCTTGTTGCCTTCCATTTGTTCCTTGATATAGGCGATTTCTTCTTCCATATCCAGGCGTGGGAAGATTGGTGTTCCTTTGGCAACTACTGTTACACCCTCAGGGAAAGCAGCCAAAATCAAGTTTTCAAGACTAGAAACTTCTGCTAAGCCAAGTTGAGTCATAACCGCACGACTAGTTTCCATCATAAATGGTTCAATCAAGTGAGCGACGACACGAAGGCTGGCTGCCAAGTGGCTCATAACACTTGCCAATTGGTCACGAAGAGCTTCATCCTTGGCCAAGACCCATGGTGCGGTCTCATCGATGTATTTATTGGTACGAGAGATCAAAGTCCAGACTGCTTCAAGCGCACGTGGATAGTCAACTGCTTCCATGTGTGTATGGTAGTCTGCGATTGATTGTTCTGCAACCTCAGCAAGAGCATTATCAAACTCTGTTACACCCTCTACATAGGCAGGGATTTGTCCATCAAAATACTTGTTAATCATGGAAACAGTACGGTTGAGGAGGTTGCCAAGGTCATTAGCCAATTCGTAGTTGATACGGCCTACATAGTCTTCAGGAGTGAAGGTTCCGTCTGAACCAACTGGAAGGCTACGCATGAGGTAGTAACGAAGTGGATCTAGTCCATAACGCTCTACCAACATTTCAGGGTAAACGACATTCCCTTTAGATTTAGACATTTTACCATCTTTCATGACAAACCAACCATGGGCAATCAAACGATCAGGTAATTTAACATCCAACATCATAAGAAGGATTGGCCAGTAGATGGAGTGGAAACGAAGGATGTCTTTTCCTACCATGTGGAAGACTGTTCCATTCCAGAACTTGTCAAAGTTACTATGTTCGTCTTGACCGTAGCCAAGAGCTGTCGCATAGTTAAGAAGGGCATCAATCCAAACATAGACAACGTGCTTAGGATTTGATGGGACTGGCACACCCCATGTAAAGGTTGTACGAGAAACTGCCAAATCCTCTAAACCTGGCTCAATAAAGTTGCGAAGCATTTCATTCAGACGACCATCTGGAGTGATAAATTCAGGATGGGACTTGAAAAAGTCTACCAAACGGTCTTGGTATTTGCTGAGGCGAAGGAAGTATGATTCTTCGGATACCCATTCAACCTCGTGACCTGATGGAGCAATACCGCCAGTCACATTTCCAGCTTCATCACGAAATACTTCCGCAAGCTGGCTTTCTGTAAAGAATTCCTCATCTGAAACTGAATACCAACCAGAGTATTCACCCAAGTAAATATCATCTTGAGCAAGCAAGCGCTCAAAGACCTGTGCGACAACTTTTTCATGGTAGTCATCCGTTGTACGGATGAATTTATCGTATGAGATATCTAGTAATTGCCAGAGTTCTTTGACTCCAACTGCCATCCCATCAACATAAGCTTGAGGTGTGATGCCAGCTTCTTCAGCTTTCTGCTGGATTTTCTGACCATGCTCATCAAGACCTGTCAAATAAAAAACATCGTAACCCATCAGGCGTTTGTAACGTGCTAAAACATCACAGGCGATGGTTGTATAGGCAGATCCGATATGCAGTTTTCCAGATGGATAGTAAATCGGCGTTGTAATATAAAAATTCTTTTCAGACATAATTTTTCCTTTCCAGGCAAATGAAACCTGTTTTTCTAACACTTCATTATATCACATTTTTAAGGATTTTCGATAGGGAAATCCATACAAAAACAAGATAGACGAGTGTCCATCTTGTTGATCTTATTCATAACGAAGGGCTTCAATTGGATCAAGTTTCGATGCCTTGTTGGCTGGCAAGACCCCAAAAATCATACCCACACTAGCCGAAACTGCAAGACTAAATAGGGCAACTGGGATTGATACTCCAACTTCTATACCTTCTATTAAACCTTGCAGTAACAAACCTGCTAAGGCAGTTAAACCACTTGCAATTGTCAAGCCAATTAAGCCACCTAACAAGGTCAAAATCATGGATTCAATCAAAAACTGAATTAAAATATTGGCACGTGTTGCGCCCAAAGCCTTACGAAGACCAATCTCACGAGTGCGCTCTGTCACCGAAACCAGCATGATGTTCATGACACCAGTTCCTCCAACAAAGAGAGAAATCCCTGCGATGGAACTAATAATCGTCGTCATAAAACTAAACGATTGTTGAATTTCTGCAAATACAACGGACTCATCTGCCACCTGGTATTCTCCCTGTTGTAAGCCTGCAAGCTCTGTCATTTTTCGTGCCAGTTCTGGACCCAGAGTTGGGGTTAAACTGGTATCATTCACTCGAAAAACAATACTAGCTATTTCATCTACATTAAAATTCGCAGCAAGGGAGATATTGGTAGTAATAGGCAAGCCACCAAACCCATATATTTTTGACCTTTTAGCCTCCGAACTAGTATAAACCCCAATGACCCGGTAACTAAATCCATTGACTTCTACAACCTTGTTAATAGCCTCTTGAGGAGATTCAAATAAACTAATGGACAATTCCTCATCTAGCAAAATGACACTTGCAAACTCTTTGAAATCTTGCTCTCTCAGACTACGACCTGCAATAATTTCATTCTTAACAGCGTCCATGTAAGTTCTGTTTCCACCTGTCAAATTAGCATTCTCAACCTTTTTATCTTGATAGGTCAAGATGGCATTCGTTGAATTGGTTACATAGTAACTATCCACTCCCTTGAGTTTGGCTGCCTCTTGGACCCAGGATTCTTGCGGTTTTGGCGGTTCAACAGGAATTTCCTCTTCCTTTCCAGAAACCGTAAAAGCTGATTGTTTCTGAGTAAAAGACCCATCTTTACTTTTTTTAGGAGAGAAGAAGACGCTAATATTTTTCTGAGATTTGGTCATATCTTTATTAACTTGACGAGATAGGGAATCTCCCAAAGCCATAATCACAACAACTGATGAAACACCGATAATAATCCCAATCATGGTAAGCAAAGAACGCATCTTGTGAGCCATGATAGATGAAAAGGCAAATTTCAGATTCTGCATCTTAGTTTTCCTCCTTTCCTAACTGAGCACTGTCAGATGAAATGACTCCATCTCGAATGATAATCTGACGTTTAGCATAGGCAGCAATCTCAGGCTCATGCGTTACCATGATAATGGTTTTTCCTTCTTTGTTCAAGTCAACCAATAGTTGCATAATTTGATTCCCTGTTTTGGTATCCAAGGCTCCTGTCGGTTCGTCCGCTAGGATAATAGAAGGATTGTTTACCAAGGCACGAGCAATAGCCACACGTTGCTTTTGACCACCAGATAATTCCGAAGGCAAATGGTGACTACGTTCTGTCAATTCAACCTTGTCTAAATACTCCTCAGCCAACTTGCGCCGTTTTGAAGACGAAACTCCTGCGTAAATCAAGGGCAATTCTACATTTTGCAGAGCATTGAGCTTCGATAGAAGAAAGAACTGCTGAAAGACAAAACCGATTTGTTGGTTACGAACCTTGGCTAATTGTTTTTCACCCAGTCCAGCCACTTCTTGGCCTTCAAGATAATACTCTCCACTGGTTGGTGTATCCAACATGCCAATCGTATTCATCAGAGTGGACTTCCCAGAACCAGATGGTCCCATGATGGCAACAAATTCACCCTCATTCACTTCTAGATTGATGTTTTTGAGAACCTGCAGTTCTTGGTCACCATTGCGATAGCTTCTGCAGATATTTTTTAGACTAATTAGTTGCTTCATCAGCCTTCACCTCTTTTCCTTCTTCCAAGGAAGATGTTGGATTACTGATGACCTTAGCGCCATTTGTCAAACCAGAAGTGATTTCTTGATTTTCTGCGTCAGCATTTCCCAATGAAACCTCAACTTTTTTAGCCTTTTGTTGTTCATCCACAATCCAGACATAATTTTTACTATCATCCATTACTAGACTGCTGACAGGAACAAGAATAGCCTTGGTTTTGCTTTTAACCTCAATGTTGACAGAAAAACCTTGTTTCAAATCACCAACTTCGCCTGTCACATCAATAGTATAAGGGTATTTAGAACCTGTATTAGCCCCAGCTGCTGGACTAGCTGCTTCACCATTGTTTTTAGGATAGTCAGAAATATAGCTTAATTTCCCAGTCCATTTTTTATCAGGATATACTTTAGAAGTAAAGCTTACTTCTTGACCTACAGAAAGGTTGGCTAGATTGTACTCAGACAATTCTCCCTTGACTTGTAAATTTTCATTGCTGACAATATGAACCATAACTTGACTCGCCCCTGTTGGAGATTTAGAAACATTGCTATTGACTTCGACTACAGTTCCCTCTAGGGTACTGAGAACAGTTGTTGCATCCAATTGACTTTGAGCCTTGCTTAATTGCGCTGCAGCATCTGCACGCGCATCACGGGCATCACCCAATTGAGCGTCAATAGAAGCAAGAGAATTTCCAGCAACTGGAGTTGGACTTTGCACCGTTACATCTTCTCCTCCTGCTGGTGCAGGTAACTGGGGAGCTGAAGCAGCTTCATTTCGTGCTTGGTTGAGTTCGTTGATATGACGGTCTGCCTTCGCAACTGCTCGACTCGCTGAATCATAGGCCGCCTGGGCTTCTGAACTACTGTACTTGACTAAAGCCTGCCCTTCGCTGACCTTATCCCCCACAGAAACAAGGATTTCGTCTAAATCTCCCTTGCTAGCATCAAAATAAACGTATTGTTCATTTTTTGCCGTTACTGTTCCTGATAATAAAACAGAGGATGCCACGCTTCCTTCCTTGGCAACAACAAGATGAGTAGGTTCATCTTTTACAGCGGTTTGCGAGGGTTGTCTAAAGAGTAAAATCCCCCCGGCACCCAATACAACTACACTCGCAGCACCGATGGATGCATACAGTTGCCACTTTTTAGCTTTACCATTCTTTTTCTTCATAATGAAACTCCTTTTCTTTTTTACAATACTTTGCTATTATACCAAATTTCCCTCCAGCAAACAATGCAGTTCAGATGGAAATAATGACAGTTCAGGATTAAACAATCGTTCGGAAATCCTCCTTTTCTATTGTACTAGTTATATGATACACTATCTTGACTTATTTGGCAAGCTTTTTTGCAATTTTTTGTGCGTAGCAGATTTTTGCAATCAAATCAAAAAAAAGATAGAATATGACTATCAAAAAATGACACTCGACTATTTAAAAGAGTACAAAGGAGTTTTCAATGAGAGAATACGATATCATCGCTATCGGTGGAGGTAGCGGAGGAATTGCCACCATGAACCGTGCTGGTGAACATGGAGCCAAAGCGGCCGTTATTGAAGAAAAGAAACTAGGTGGAACCTGTGTCAATGTCGGCTGCGTTCCTAAAAAAATCATGTGGTACGGGGCGCAAATCGCTGAGACTTTCCATCAATTTGGAGAAGACTACGGCTTTAAGACTACTGATCCTAACTTTGACTTTGCTACCCTACGTCGCAATCGTGAAGCTTACATCGATCGCGCTCGTTCTTCTTATGATGGCAGTTTTAAACGCAACGGCGTAGAGCTGATCGAAGGTCATGCTGAATTTGTAGATTCTCATACTGTCAGCGTAAATGGTGAACTGATTCGTGCTAAACATATCGTGATTGCTACAGGTGCCCATCCAAGTATTCCTAATATTCCTGGTGCTGAGCTAGGTGGCTCTTCTGATGATGTATTTGCCTGGGAAGAACTTCCAGAGTCAGTTGCCATTCTAGGCGCTGGTTATATCGCCGTTGAATTAGCTGGCGTACTCCACACTTTTGGTGTCAAGACAGATCTCTTTGTTCGCCGCGATCGTCCTTTACGTGGTTTTGATTCCTACATCGTTGAAGGTTTGGTCAAGGAAATGGAAAGAACAAACTTACCACTTCACACTCACAAAGTCCCTGTCAAGTTAGAAAAAACTACTGACGGCATTACCATTCATTTCGAAGATGGTACTAGTCACACAGCTAGCCAAGTTATCTGGGCTACAGGCCGCCGTCCAAACGTTAAGGGCTTGCAACTTGAAAAAGCTGGAGTGACTCTGAACGAACGTGGCTTTATCCAAGTGGATGAATACCAAAATACTGTTGTTGAGGGAATCTATGCTCTAGGTGATGTAACAGGTGAAAAAGAACTGACTCCAGTTGCTATCAAGGCTGGACGTACTTTATCTGAACGTCTCTTTAACGGAAAAACAACTGCTAAAATGGATTACTCAACTATTCCAACCGTTGTCTTTTCACACCCTGCTATCGGAACTGTTGGCTTGACAGAAGAGCAAGCTATTAAAGAATACGGTCAAAACCAAATCAAGGTTTACAAATCAAGTTTTACTTCTATGTACTCTGCTTGCACCAGCAACCGTCAAGAATCCCGTTTCAAACTCATAACAGCTGCTTCAGAAGAAAAAGTTGTCGGACTTCATGGAATTGGCTACGGCGTTGATGAAATGATTCAAGGATTTGCTGTTGCTATCAAAATGGGAGCAACCAAGGCTGACTTTGATGCAACTGTGGCGATTCACCCAACTGCATCTGAAGAATTTGTAACCATGCGTTAATCGAAACAAAAGAAGCAAAGCAAAAAACACTTCTAAATATCAAAAAGCGAGTATTTCCGTAGTTGGAGATACTCGTTTTCTTATGTTTTATTTTATAGTATGTTGAAGTAAGATATGCAAAAATCAATTAACAAACCATAGCAAAATACAAGGATTATAATACAATCATTTATTCTTTTCTTTAAAAGATTCATATATTTTTTTATATAATTCTTTTATATCTTTTTTCTGAGAATTCAACTCTTCTTTACCGTAGTCAAAGTTTGCTACCACAAATCCCGCGCCATCATCAGAAAAAGTAAAAAATTCTATTTCAATTAGTTTATTATGCTTAGAGTCCTCTATGGTGTCTCCTAAACCATTATTGAATTTCTTCACTTCTTCTTCACGAACTCCGAACCCCGTAGCAGCTCCATTTGCAATGATGTTTGAAAATACTTCTTCTGAAGATGATACTTCTTTCACAGTTATGAAGTATATAGCTTCTTCCGTTTCTACTTGTCTCACTTTATTCCATTTTTCTGTATCACTAGAAGAAAGCGTATAGATTGTTAACTCTACCGTTGGCTTATTGATATTTTCTTTTGTAATCATTTGTTTTCCAAAAAAGAAAATGGCGAGTACCCCAGTTACAAAGATCAAAGCAATATAAATTTTCTTTTTCATAACTTATACCCTATATCTTTCATGTCAATTATCACATCAACTTCGTTATAGACAGCTGGATCATGCGTCGCTATAATGACATATTTATCTTCAGCTATTTCATTCAATAATAAGCGAATGATTTCTTTTCCAATCTCACCATCTAAAGCTCCTGTGGGCTCATCTGCTAAGATAATTTTACGTGGCTTCGTTAACATTCTGGCAATAGCTACACGTTGAGCCTGCCCTCCAGACAATTCATATATTTTTTGATGTAAATAGTCACTTGACAGTCCTACTTTTTCAAGTACGTCAGTTATTGTTTTTTTGTCTTTAGTGATAAGGCTCAGATTATCATATACTGTTTTGTTATCTATTAAAGAATAATTCTGAAATACATATCCAACAGTATTTTTAAAAAAAGTTCTTTCTTTTATCTTCCAAATATCTTGTTTATCAACTAAAACATTCCCACTGTCAATTTTTTCTAATCTTCCTATAATATTAAGAAGGGTACTTTTACCGGAGCCAGAACCTCCAATCAATGCATAGCTTTTTCCAGATTCAAATATTAAATTTAAGTCTGTAAAGATCTTCTTTGAGCCGAAACTTTTTGAAACGTTCAAAAGGTCAATTGTCATGATTCATCTCCTTTTAAAATTTTAGTGTAGCTTTCAGATAATTTTCTAAAACTCATTATGATTGACAACATCAAAACTAGCAGAGAAGCCGCTCCAATATATAGCAACTCTATTTGCCCTGTCACAAGAAATGTAAATAGAATAACCATTGTAATAGTCATCATAAAATATTTGAGACTTGAAATTGCTATATATGTTTTTGAAAGACCCAAAATGATTTTTTTCACATATTCATTCTGTTTTAGAGTAATAAAAAGTTGGACATATTGATAAATGAGTATAAAGATAATGCTGTAAATTATCTTCTGCAAGATTTGTGAAAGTAAAATTTGGTGCTCTAAGGATTGAATCTTTAATTTCACAATTTGGTAAACATCTACTGGATTCATTGAGAAATTCAACGGGACAGTCATCTCATTTATTTTTTTTACCGCTTCAGGACTAAAAAGAGATTTATATAGTATGTTACTAGCCAAAGAAAACTTATTATTTTCCATCATTTTGTCTGTATCTAACACAACAACTATATTATCTTTGCTATCTGCTAGACTTGCCATTGGTAAAATATCTTTATTTTTATGATCGATATCAGCATCCTCATTGAAATAAAAAATTTTATTACCATCAGGAATTATTTGTACTGCAAGCTGTTCTTTTGTATAGTTTGTTCCAATAAATTGTTCTGCTACAACTGTATTCTCAATAGATTTCTGGTTTTCTTTCCACTTCTCAGGAATATAAATGGTTGCTATCTTATTATCTAAAAGATGATAGTTTGTTCCATTCACTTTATTTTGTAGGTTAGCACCTGTTTGATTAATATAAATCAACTCTTTATTTATTTCTGGATTCGTTATTCCGTCATTTTCTAATTGTTTAGAAAAGTCTTCTAAAACATGAGATGTTTTCATAAAATCTGGAACATATGCCGAAGATCGTTCAATATATAAGAAATCTAAGTTTTTTAAGGCAGCAACTATCTGTAGATACTGACCATCTGAATCACTAACTTCTCCATTTTTAGCAGAGTTACTTTCAATTCCAAGGAACTCAATCCTTCTCCAGTCTTTTACTGTGTCCCACGGTACTAAATTCTGTATTTGTATGTTCATACTAGATTGACTACTCTTTGTTTCTTGTAAAAAAACTCCTGAGACAAGGATAATAATCGAAATAATAGCAAGCCATACGACAAAAATAAGCTTGTTTTTTGCCTTGTTTTTGATAATTTCAATGGGCTTTTCAATCTGAATCGTCGACCAAAATAAAACAAAGGTGATGAGATCAATGATTTGAAATAGTATAAAATTCGTTAAAAGCAGAGAGAAAAATAACTTAGAACTATAAGTGAAGAAACCATTTCCCAAAAAAGAACTGTAAGAAATCATCAATAAAGCCATCATAATCAGTTCAAAAATAAGAGAAATCACATACTCTCTTCTAAGATCGTATACAGGCAAGCCCAAAGAACGTCGTATCACTCCTTCTTTGATCTGCCTCGTCCTAACAACAAATAAAACAACTAATAAAGTTAAGTAAATGGAACCCATTAACAGTATTCTTAAAGTTCCAGTGAATTGTAATATTCCTCCTATATACCAAGGATAAGCCATATAGACTGTTTGTAGTCCAGTCATCGTAAGTGGTTTCAAACTGTCTACATCCATTTTCCCAAGGGTGTAATACATCCCTACTATTGGTGCTGACTTTAATTGTTCATTATTTACATCATCAAAGTTTACATACTTCAACTGACCCGAACTCTGAACGATTGGCTTGTAAATGGTAACCTTTTCCGTTTTTGATAAGTCACGAACCATTTCATATATTTCGTTATTAGAAAGATTACTTTTCCCTTGAATAGAGAAAGCACCATCAATTGGTAAAGGTATGGGGATTTCGGTATCACTAATAGTGACCAGACCAATTGTAGCAATCAAACAAAAGAAGAATCCAATGATACATAATTTTAATTTCATAAGCAATTACCATATTACAAAAGACCCTATTTTATAATTGGGTCTCCTGTTTTCATAAATTATTTTTAAAATCTATAATAATCCCAATATGCATTTAAGCGAACATCGTTCCAAGATTTTGTTGCACTTGAATATGCCCATCCATAATCTTTTTTATCCTGAGCTTTAACTGTTCCCCAAAAATTCGTTACTGAAGATTTTGAACCAATATTATCTGGAGACTTAACAAAGTAATTCGAATAACCATAGTTATCATTTACACCATATTCCCATACATCAATAATCGGATATGGAGCAGGGTGTGCTGTAGTTGCACTAACAACACTAGCTGCAGTAGCAAAGCTAAAACTGAAAACACTTGCAGCTAGAAAAACAGATGCTTTCTTATTAATTCTTTTTTCATTTTACTTCTCCTTGGATTAAAATATTTGATGAAGACTAAGTAATAGTCCCCTTTTTAGTCCCTCCATATTACTTTAATATGAATTGATTATATTTAGGTTTTTAATCACCGTTATGGTATCTAGAGTCGTTAAAATATCTCATAACTACCCCTCCTTTTAAAATTGGACACATCTAAATGCATCCGTTTACATTTTTAATATAACACTTATTTTTTACTTTGTCAAATATTTACTAGTATATTTTTTATTAATAAAATAGGATTATCTATACAGACAATTTTCTAATCAACAAAAAAATTATCCAACTTAACCAATAAGCAAAATCGGCTGTTACAGTTTTTGTTACCTTGTTTTTAAAAAATGGTTGACATCGACTCCTATATGAGTATAATAGTTACTATACATTAGAAAAGAGGTTAACTATTTTGAAAAAAGCTCACGTTTATGCTATCCCTGCTATTGGGGCTGCTCTCATTGCTGTTTTGGCACAAATCAGTCTTCCAATTGGACCTGTTCCCTTCACTCTGCAAAACTTTGCAATCGGCTTGATTGCTACTGTCTTTAGACCGAGAGAGGCTGTACTTTCTGCTGGACTCTATCTTCTTCTAGGTGCTATCGGTCTTCCTGTCTTTGCAGGAGGTGGAGCTGGTTTTCAGGCTTTAGTTGGCCCTACTGCAGGCTATCTTTGGTTTTATCTCGTTTACTCTGGACTTACTTCCTCTCTAACCAACAGCAAGAGTGGTGTTGTTAAGATTTTTCTTGCAAACCTCTTGGGTGATGCCCTTGTCTTTGTCGGCGGGATTCTCAGCTTGCATTTCCTAGCTGGAATGGCATTTGAAAAAGCTCTTGTTGTGGGGGTTCTTCCCTTTATCATTCCAGACCTTGGCAAACTTCTGGCTATTAGTTTTATTAGCCGTCCCCTACTTCAACGCCTTAAAAATCAGGCTTACTTTACTAACTAAAAAAGGATATCGAGTTATCATGACTCAATATCCTTTTTTTATTTTGAAAACTTATACTCAATGAAANNTGTTTTGAGGTTGTGGATGAAACTGACGAAGTCAGTACGGCAAGGCAAAGCTGATGCGGTTTGAAGAGATTTTCGAAGAGTATTAGTTGCCTTTAAAGGCATCCACCATCGTTTGAAATTCTTCATTTGAGAGAGTAATCCCTTTGCCCATTTTAGTATGGTCTGGACTCCAAGCACGAATATCAAACTTTGCAGGGGCACCATTAAAGCTCACACGGTTAATTTCCTTGGTCCAACCTTTTTCGTTTTCAGAAAGAGTCAACAAGTGCTCTTCGATTTCAAATGTAAATTCTGCCATTTTCTTCTCCTTTTTTAGTTTCATTAGTTTATTCGTAAAATCTTGTAGATTTTAGGAAAATTTTATATAATATTGATATAAAAGAAGGGAGGCCAATATGAGACATAAATTCCAGCAAGTTCTAGATAAAATACATGATTTTTTAAATGGACATGACCAACCTGACCAGACTGAAACCAACTCCCTTACAGCCACTATTGAAGAGGCTATCCAGAAACAAACCGCTGTTCACCTTATCTTGTCTGAGACAAGCTTTACAGGTGATATCATCAAATATGATCAGCAAGGCCAGCAAATTATCGTGAAAAATTTTGCCAAAAATGTGAGCCGGATTATCCGTATAAGCGATATTCAACGCCTGCGATTTGTCCCCTCAACTGTCCAAACAGCCCAAAAAAATAGATTTAAGAAAGAGTGAGATGTAGTTGCTTCATCCCACTCTTTTTTCTTAGCGAATTTGTTCAAAATGTAAATGAACTGCAATATGATCTCCATAACCACTTCTTTCCAAGTCACGTTGTAAACGATAGGAAATGTAGTGTTCTGCAATGGTAATGTAACCTGCGCCCAATAAACGATGTTCAACCATAGATTGAATCATACTGATAGTCGCACGTTCCACCTTGGCTTCTTGTAAATCCAAAACTACCTTCTTAGTGACTTGAGCAAGATTTTGACGCAAATCATCTGTCAAAACATAAACAGTTTGGGCTGCCTTCAAGATGGCTTGGTAAATCTTATCTGGATTAAATTCAGCAATTTCGCCATTACGTTTGATTACTTGCATAGGTTTCTCCTTTATTCTTTGTTTTCTTTGATTTCTGCCAGCATTTTTTCTTCTTCTACTGTCAGTTGATAATGTTCAAGTAAATCCGGTCTGCGCTCGTAGGTTTTCTTTAAACTCTCGTACAATCGCCACTGACGAATCTTTTCATGGTGGCCACTCATCAATACATCTGGCACGACCATGCCTCGATAATCATAGGGACGTGTGTACTGAGGATATTCTAAAAGACCTGAAGAAAAACTATCATCTTGGTGGCTAGACTCCTTGCCAATCACTTCTGGAATCAGGCGAACTGTAGCATCAATCATGGTCATAGCTGCCAATTCTCCACCAGTGAGGACGTAGTCGCCTAGGGAAATCTCATCTGTTACCAAGGTCTTAATGCGCTCATCATAACCCTCATAGTGCCCACAGATAAAGATTAGCTCTTCCTCTTGAGCCAAATCTTCAGCATAAGCCTGATCAAACTGCTTTCCAGCAGGATCGAGGAGAATAACGCGCGGATTTTTCTTTTCAATAGCATCAAAGGAATCGAAAATAGGTTGTACTCTGAGCAACATGCCCTGACCGCCTCCGTAGGGCTCATCATCTACATGACGGGCCTTTTCAGCATTTTCTCGAAAATTATGATACTGGATATCCAAGAGCCCTTTTTCTCGAGCCTTTCCAACGATTGAGTGCTCCAGTGGAGAAAACATCTCTGGAAAGAGAGTTAAAATATCAATCTTCATCGTCTAACCCTTCTAAGATTTCCACATCGACCCGTTTATTTGGAATATCAACATTGAGAACCACTGGTGGGATATAAGGTAAAAGCAAATCACGTTTGCCTTTTCGTTTGACCACCCAGACATCATTAGCACCTGGTTGCAGGATTTCCTTGATGGTTCCAACCAAGCTATCACCCTCATAGACTTCCAAACCGATAATCTCGTGATAGTAAAATTCACCATCGTCTAGGTCATTCAAATCTTCCTCAGCGACCTTGAGACTGTATCCCTTGTACTTTTCGATAGTATTGATATGGTACATATCTTTGAATTTAATAATGTCAAAGTTCTTCTGTTTACGGTGGCTAGCGATGGTCACTGTTTGGACAAACTGATCTTTTTCATCAAACAAAGCCAGCTCAGCTCCTTTTTTAAACCGTTCTTCTGCAAAATCCGTCACAGACAAGACTCGCATCTCACCCTGTAATCCCTGCGTATTAACGATTTTCCCAACATTAAAGTAGTTCATCTTGTCTCCTGTAATCTCCTTTTTTCCATCTTATTCTAACAATTCTCGAATAATAGCCGCAATTTTTTCCGATTCTGACCATTGTAAATAATGGTGATTCCCTCCTAAAATGAGTTTAGTATTGGAAGTCCAATATTCTGATTCTCTGTACTCTTTTTCTCTATAAGGCTGACAAAAAACAAATACAGGAATATGAGCTTCTATAGATACATCCTCAAAATCTTCCTCAGTAATCTCTCCAGATATCTGAAATTCTGGATCTTGATTTTCCAACTCTAAGCCTTTTTCTTGCATTAATTCCCAGATTTTTTTATTCGTTTCAGGACTAAATGTTGCTTGAGTTAAGTTCTTAAAATAAAGTTCAGGACCACACTCGTCAATCAGCCTCATCTGCTCTTCCATTTCTGGATAAGGATTTTCTGAAAAATCAGCAAACATGACTTTTTTAGTTGTCGGTTCAATTGCTACTAAAGTCTGACGCTTAATTGGTTTCTCGAGTAATTTGCAAGCTAAAATTCCACTCCAACTATGTGCACAAAGTATATATTCAGAAATCCCTAATTCTTCAAGTACTTCATAAACCGCATCTGCAAGATTATCTAGATTTTTTCCAGCTTGGTCATGAATCGGACTCCTACCTGTGTTCGGAAAATCAATTGTCAAATAACCAATTGTAGGAGGAGGTTTTTCAAGTATAAGTGAAAAATTTTCATAACTTGGTAGCAAACCTGCTCCGTTTAGACAAACTAGCACTTTCTTTTGATTTTGATAAGTAACAGAGAGACTACCAATTTCTGTAGATACTTCAAACCTCTTCATAAAGAAATCCACTCATTCTATATAATGAATTATTAAAAATCCTTATCCTTTATTTTATCACGTTCCAAAGATTTTCTCAAGTTGGAGAAAAAAGACACTATAGATAGTATCCCTCTAAAAATCCTCGTAACTTCTCAAAGTAACTTCCATCTCTCCCAAAACTGGAAGTTACTCTAAGACGACTTTGTTTTAGGGCTATTTGTCGTGCACTTTTTTCTGAGTCTTTTCGCTTTTGAACCCTTATATATCAAGAAAAAGAAAATCAGTGGAAGTTAGTCTCAGACGGATTCCCACTGATTTCACGCGTTTTTCTAATACTAAAAGCTAGGTTGTGGGAAACTAGAAGTTAGTTTGGGAATTTACCCTCTAAAAAACTTTCCAAATCCTGATGAGGATATTTTACACTTCTCCACACAAAAAAGCGAGACATCCGTCCCGCCCTTCTTATTTTTCGTCAATAACGATTCTTACTTTTTTGTATTCAGTTGGGACAGAGTAGACAATCGTTCTTATCGCAGAAATAGTGCGACCCTTACGACCGATTACACGACCCACATCGCTTTGATCAAGATTCAAATGATATTCCAAAAACTCTGGTGTATCTTCAATCTTGATAGTTAAGGCATCTGGTTGTGAAATCAAGGGTTTCACAATCGCAATAATGAGATTTTCAATCGTATCCATCTATCAACCTACTTTAAACTTATTTTGAGAATTTAGAATCGTGGAATTTTTTCAATACGCCTTCTTTTGAAAGGATGTTGCGAACTGTATCTGAAGGTTGAGCTCCATCAGCCAACCATGCAAGAACGCGGTCTTCTTTCAAAGTTACTTGGTTTTCAGCAACAAGTGGATTGTAAGTTCCAACTGTTTCGATGAAACGTCCGTCACGTGGTGAACGTGAATCTGCTACGTTGATACGGTAGAAAGGTTTTTTCTTAGAACCCATACGAGTCAAACGGATTTTAACTGCCATTTTTAAAGTCTCTTTTCTTATTTTTTATTTCGGTGAAATAGCTGAGCTATTTAGCACATGTTCTATTATAGCAGATTTCTAACAGGTGTCAAGAAAAAAACTTGACAGACTATAAAATTTTTAAACCATTTAGAAATTTGTTAGAAGTAGGAAATAAATGTTTGAAAGAGGCTATCCGTGAATAGTATTTTAGAAATATTTTATAAAGAACACCAAGTCAAACCCTTCATCTCTCCTGAACGTGATTTGGATGCTTGGCTCCTAAATCCTAAGCCCGTTCCCAAACGAAATATGGA
The DNA here is from genome assembly GCF_013276335.1 of Streptococcus sp. 2100. Lineage (NCBI taxonomy): Bacteria > Bacillati > Bacillota > Bacilli > Lactobacillales > Streptococcaceae > Streptococcus > Streptococcus sp. 2100. The sequence goes on from NZ_VMKV01000023.1 coordinate 16,127, forward strand.
CTTATTGGCAGATGATTCGCTGGCAGGTGATATCATTCTACTATGGAGAATACAGTTTGGAACTTTTACCACCGAAACATGATTTTAAAAACTCCCATTCGAATATGATTCAAAATTCGCTTAAAATCAATGTTTTCCCACTTTTTCAGAAAACAAATTTTCATCTAATTTAAATAACTTTCAATTAAATGGTATGAATTTTGCTTAAAATCATCAAAAAACACCCCATGGTGTGAACCATAATACTCTTTGAAAATCTCTTCAAACCACGTCAACGTCGTCTTGCCGTAGGTATGGTTACTTACTTCGTCAGTCTTATCTACAACCTCAAAGCAGTTCTTTGAACAACCTGCGGCTAGCTTCCTAGTTTGCTCTTTGATTTTCATTGAGTATAAAGTGTTGTAAATACTGTATTGTAGCTAGTTCTTAACCTTTAGAGAACTGGCTAGCTTTACGAGCTTTCTTAAGATCTGGTTTGGAAAGTATAGATTTCAATTAGACTAAAAACAGCGAAATATCAAGGATTTTAAAAAAGATATCTACTAATTAATTTATAAAATATGAATTAATAGATTCTAAATAGGGGAATAGTTTAGGTCTGTAAAAGATTAAATAATTTCTATTTTAGCTGTTAGAAACGTTGGTACATCAATGTTTTTAGAATGCTACATAATAAAAGGTAGAGTAAATAGTAGAGTAGTTATTGCGTTAGTTCAGCAATCTTATCGATATAAAGATTAACAGATTCTAACTTTCTTTGCGGTGCTAACTCGGCGTATGTGTCCATTGTTGTTGAAATTGATTTATCTTTTTTGATTTTTTAATGACCTTTTTGCCATTATGGATAATTTTTTCAGTTTCATCAGAAATCAAAAATTTTTTTCTTTGAATATTGAAATTTGCGAATGTCTTGGAAAGTCTAAGACAGCTAGATTGTATAGAAATTAAGTCATCATCCGACAAAGAATTCATTCTTTTATTTACAGTTTCCAAATCTCTAAATAAAATAGAGCCGAAGCAGTGGTAAAACATATTTTCAACAAGCTTGGCAATATCTCCAAAAATAATTTCTTTATAGTCTAAGTCGGTTTGAGTATTCAAATAAAGCAATATTGAAGTGGTAACTTGTTGCTTTTCCTTTTCAACTTGACTAACTTGACCTGCATTGCTTAGTTCGCTTTGTGTAATATTGTGTTTTTTTCTTAAATTTTTGATACGAGTAGGTAGTTCATGTGAATAATTTTCTTCAAAAAATTTCATATACAATCCCCCTATAATCATGGAAAAGTAGTAAAAATAGTTGTTATCCTAGTTGATTAAAAAAATCTCTGATTTCCTCATCTTTTATAAAATAATATATAATTTTCCCATCTCTTCTAGTGTCCAAGATGTTTTGATTGGCTAGTTTACGAAGATGGTGGGAGGCAGATGCCATACTGAGATTTAGTAAACAGGCTATATCACAGACACAGAGTTCTTCAACAGCAAGGAGATAAAAGATGATATTTATCTGTTTATTATCGGTAAACTTTGATAAAATACGAAGTGATTTTTGGACTTTTTCCTTTTCAAGGTAGTTCGTCGCGGTTGTAACATTTTGTTGATTTATAATATTCACTTGGCAAATACTATCTTTTTTCATATTTTTTTCTCCTAGCCGAACACAGTCCTTAGCATGTCAAAGCTGTTGTTTTCAATCAGAATATACATCCCCAATCCTAAATAGACAACGGCAATAAACCATCTGCTATATTTTTCCAAAGTTTCTCCAACAGAAGGGACTTGTGCCAATTTTTGGGCAGAAAAAACCAAGAAATAAATCATGACTAGAAAAGTAAGTAAAGTCACTATCAAATTCGCTAAATTTAAGGTGGTAAAATATGGGACAAAGACACCAATATTGTCAGCGCCACAACTTGCAAAAGTAATCATAGCGACTAGAAAAATCAGGTTTTTATTGTCTTTTCGCAAACCATCTTTTGCAATAGCTTCTCCATCAGAATCTCCTAAAAGCAAAACTTTGAGGCCTAGGAAAATTGGAATCAAACCGAGTAAACCTAAAATCTCTTTACTAGGAATATAATTTAAGACAAATGCAAAAAGCAAACTTAGCAATATTAGACTAACAGAGCCTAGAAATTGTCCTAAATAGATGTTAATGATGTCTTTTCTGCTTTTTCTTTTGGCAAAAAATAACATTAGGATAATAAGTAAGTCTACGGCTGTCCCAGAATACAGGATTATTGAAGTAACAACATTTTGAATCATAAAACACCTCATTCAAATATATTTTTGAATGTATTCTAACATTAAACTTTGTAGATGTCAACTTAAAATCCACCAAAATATAGATAAGAAGTTAGTATACCAAATATTAAAAAGCCCTGCCATCGAAATGATAGCAGGGCTTAACTTCAATATCCAGATGATATATTTATCTAAAAAAGGTAGAGTTTTTATTGATTTGTAGTGCGATATAATGAGTTTCCAAAAATCAAAAATCGCTTAAAATCAGTATTTTGACATCTATTGACGTGTACTGAAATCCTTACTTAACCTCTGTAAAAATTAACTTCTACACCTACAAAGCTTATTCTGACAGACTTTATACAGTCTAAGAAAAAAAGTAGAGATTCATACAGTATCTAGATTTTTCAAAAATTCTTTATCATCAAATATTATTAACGAAACTATCCAAACCAAATCCGATGCATTACTTCAAAGAATTCTTTAGTTATTTGACTATCAAGGGCTTTTATTAAAAAATTTTTTCAAATAATTGCCACCTTGACACATAAATTCTTGCTTTCTAAATTTAAATGTGATATATTTATAACATGAAATTTAAGTGTTATATATTTATAACATAAAAAAGGAGTCTATCATGAAAAAAAGTCAAAAAATGCGTGGCCTCATTGCAATGATTGCCGTAGCTCTCTTTATTGATTTTATTGTTTTATTTGGTTCTAATCTTAGTTGGGGACCCAAGTTAGTTATTACTGGTATTTCAGTGTCAGGTCAAATTGTAGCTATTTGTAGCTGGCTACATAAGAGTCAGAAAGGTAAGGGAAAGATTATTTTTAACTTGTCTGCTAAGCTTTACACGATACTTGTGTCTGCAGCAAGCATTTTTTATACAGTAGGGTTTTGGGTTGCGACCCCAAGCGTAAGTTCTGGTATTAAAGAATGGATTTTAGGAATTGGACTCGTTATTGAAGTGATTGTATTTGGTTTTTTCTCTTTTAAAAATGTCAAGGAAACTCCGGACGAACGCTTTTATGCTAATTTAGCAAAGGCAGCTAGCTTGATGTTTGTTTTTATACTAGGCGCACTGATGATCCTATCAGTTATCATTGGGTATATGGAGGTTCTCACTCTTTACATGGGTCAGATATTTATTAGCATAGCTGCCTTGATTTGCATTTTTGCGGTTGTCTATTTTATCTTGGAACGTAGAGGATAAGCATGGCCAAAGAAAGCAATATTATTACTAATCTCAAATCTGTTCGTGAGTCCACAGGCATGACCCAGCAGGAGTTAGCCGACCGCATCGGCATTCGACGCGAGACAATTCTGCACTTGGAAAATAACCGTTACAATCCTTCGCTGGAAATGGCTCTTAAAATTGCTCAAGTTTTTAATCTAAAAGTAGAAGACCTCTTTGAACTCAGACAGAAAGAGGAAACATAATTCTTTTCGAGACCTACTATTAAGTTCATTGATTAATTAGGAATTGAAGCCAAAAGAAAAAATCCTTTGAAAATATGCTCTTTTAAAATATAGTAATTCTTTCGAATTAACCTTTACTAATTGTGATGCTTTACGAGCTTTCTTAAGATCTGGTTTCCTAAATACTTCGAGTACACTTATGGTATTGATGCTCCTAAGCATCTCAAAACTCTGGTAGAAAAAGGTTATGCTGTCCATTGAAACTGCTTTTTACTCACTTGACCATCTAATACGCTACCATAAAAAAAGAATATCCTAAAGAAGAAGGGAGTTACTGGACTTTCTAAAAATGAAGGCTACAAATTTGGACCAAGCCCTTCATGAGCATTTTTCAGAAGAAGAATTAGCTTGTCACTTTTCGATTCGCGGTTATAGACTAACTCCAAAAGGAGAACAAACACTCAAAGACCATCAAGCAATCATTGACCGTCATCCTAAAAAGAATCTTTAATCAACCAAGACAGGTTGATTTTTTTTGAAAAGAGTTTCTTGAAAAAATTTAATTATTTCACTTACGAGGAAAATTTTTTTATGATAGACTGATGTATAATCAAAAAGAATTGGAGACTATAATGCCTAGAAATTTTAAAGAAGCTCTTTTATTTACAACACTTATGTGTTCCATGATGGTACTCGGTATGTCCATGTGGAATCTTTTTATTGTTGGTCAACTTTCACTACATTATTTAGCCCTTGCTTACATCCCTGGCTTTGTCACAGCCTTTTTATTGGATGTCATCCCTGTGGGAGCAATCGTTAAGTCAATTGCCTTTCGTATCCTCAAGGACCATCATAAACGATGGCAGAAAATCATTACCATTTCTGGAGGAATGGCAGTTCTCATGGTCACTTTCATGTCCTTCTATGGACTTTTTTACAATGGCATTGCTATCACACCCAATACCTATCTAAGCGCCTGGCTCGTAAACTTTATTGCAGCTCTTCCTCTAAACTTCCTAATTGTCGGACCAATTGCCCGTTTTATACTAAGTTCTTTTCAGAAACCATTTACTGAGGAAGAAGTTGAAGATTTTCAAGATGATGATGAAATCCCAACTATTATCTAAGCCAGTTCTGTAAACTACTAACATTTGAAATCCCCTTCCTTTTAGGGTACAATGGTAGAAATGAATTTTTGAAAGGATCAGAATGAAAAAACTAGCAACCCTTCTTTTACTGTCCACTGTAGCCCTAGCTGGATGTAGCAACATCCAACGTAGTTTACGTGGTGATGACTATGTAGATTCTAGCTTGGCCGCTGAGGAAAGCTCCAAAGTAGCAGCCCAATCTGCCAAGGAGTTAAACGATGCTTTAACAAACGAAAACGCCAATTTCCCACAACTATCTAAAGAAGTTGCTGAAGATGAAGCCGAGGTGATTCTCCACACAAACCAAGGTGATATTCGCATTAAACTCTTCCCTAAACTCGCTCCTCTAGCGGTTGAAAACTTCCTCACTCATGCCAAAGAAGGCTACTATAACGGTATTACCTTCCACCGTGTCATCGATGGCTTCATGGTTCAAACTGGAGATCCAAAGGGAGACGGTACAGGTGGTCAGTCCATCTGGCATGACAAGGATAAGACTAAAGACAAGGGAACTGGTTTCAAAAACGAGATTACTCCTTATCTCTATAACATCCGTGGTGCTCTTTCTATGGCTAATACTGGTCAACCAAACACCAATAGCAGCCAGTTCTTCATCAACCAAAACTCTACAGATACCTCTGCTAAACTCCCTACAAGCAAGTATCCAAAGAAAATCATCGAAGCCTATAAAGAAGGGGGAAACCCTAGTCTAGATGGCAAACACCCAGTCTTTGGTCAAGTGATTGACGGTATGGATGTTGTAGATAAGATTGCTAAAGCCGAAAAAGATGAAAAAGACAAGCCAACAACTGCTATCACAATCGATAGCATCGAAGTGGTGAAAGATTACAATTTTAAATCTTAAAAACCAAAAAAATACAGTATCCACATTCGGTACTGTATTTCTTTTATCCTCATTCTTAAGTTAGCTTGTTAAAATCCCAGATTTGATCCATCCAGCCTTCATAGAAGTCTGGTTCGTGGCAGACCATAAGGATAGATCCCTTGTATTCTTTGAGAGCACGTTTGAGTTCATCCTTGGCATCCACATCCAAGTGGTTGGTCGGCTCGTCCAGCACTAAAACGTTGTTTTCACGATTCATCAAGAGACAGAAACGAACCTTGGCTTGTTCCCCACCTGACAAGACCTGAATTTGGCTTTCAATATGCTTGGTTGTCAAACCACAACGAGCAAGGGCTGCACGAACTTCTGCTTGGTTGAGAGCTGGAAAGGCATTCCAGACAGCCTCTAGTGGTGTTTGGCGATTACCGCCTTCTACTTCCTGTTCAAAGTAACCAAGTTCTAGGTAGTCTCCACGTTCAACCTCTCCAGCGATTGGTAGAATAATGCCCAATAGGGACTTCAAGAGAGTTGTTTTCCCGATACCATTAGCACCAATAATCGCAACCTTTTGATTGCGTTCGAAGGTAAGATTTAAAGGCTTAGTAAGAGGACGGTCGTAACCAATTTGCAAGTTCTTGGCTTGGAAGATAAAGCGCCCTGGTGTACGAGCTGGTTTGAAATCAAAGGATGGTTTTGGTTTCTCACTTTGGAGTTCGATAATATCCATCTTATCCAATTTCTTCTGACGAGACATAGCCATGTTTCGTGTTGCAACACGTGCTTTGTTTCGAGCCACGAAGTCCTTGAGGTCCGCAATCTCTTTCTGCTGACGTTCGTAGGCTGCCTCTAGCTGAGATTTCTTCATAGCATAAACTTCTTGGAACTGGTAGTAGTCACCAGAGTAACGCGTCAGCTGTTGATTCTCCACATGATAGACAATATTAATAACGTCATTGAGGAATGGAATATCGTGCGAAATGAGAACAAAGGCATTCTCATAGTTTTGGAGATAGCGCTTGAGCCAATCAATATGCTCAGCATCCAAGTAGTTGGTTGGCTCGTCCAACAGCAAGATATCAGGCTTTTCAAGGAGGAGTTTAGCCAAAAGCACCTTGGTTCTTTGCCCACCTGACAAAGAGGTTACATCCGTATCCATGCCAAAGTCCATAACACCAAGGGCACGCGCCACTTCGTCAATCTTAGCATCCAAGGTATAGAAATCACGACTCTCCAGACGGTCTTGAAGTTCGCCAACTTCTTCCATAAGAGCATCAACATCCGCTCCGTCTTCAGCCATTTCCATATAGAGGTCATTGATACGAGCTTCTGCTTTAAAAAGCTCATCAAAGGCCGTACGGAGAACATCGCGCACCGACTGCCCTTCAGCAAGGACGGAGTGCTGATCCAAGTAACCAGCGGTCACATATTTGGACCACTCAACCTTCCCTTCATCTGGCAACATCTTACCAGTCACGATGCTCATAAAGGTTGATTTCCCTTCACCATTAGCACCGACCAGGCCGATATGTTCTCCCTTGAGGAGACGGAAGGACACATCTTCAAAAATTGCACGGTCACCAAAACCGTGACTCAGATTTTTAACTTCTAAAATACTCATTTTAATTCCTTATCTTGTTTTTATATAATCGTTTATAAAGGAGCCAAGCCAGATAGCCACCCAAAGTGTTGGTCCACAAATCATCAATCTCAAAGACGCGATTGAAATCAAAGAAAAAGTCCAAGATTAATTGCGTACACTCGATTCCAAGACTCACAAGAAAACTAAAAAGAAGGACCTTTTTTATTTTCCGCAAGTTTGGAAGGAGATAAAGGAGTTGGAACATCAGAGGAAAAAGTAAGAACATATTAAGGATATTTTGTAAAAAAATCCAGCATAATTGTCCCATATCACTCACCTCACCCAGATTCCAGAGGGAGTTTAAAGGAGTCAAAAGAAAAACCAGGCTTCCAAGATGCTGAATACCTGGAGTTTCTACCCCCACGGGAGATTGTTCTTGAGGAGTAAAGCAAAAATAGACAATGCAAATGCTATAGAAAATGACTCCCCAGACCAAAATATGATTATAAGTCTTCTTCATCATTAAGGATTTACCGCTGCGACTGCCTTCTGGCGGTCACGTTTCATTGTGTTAGAGCGCAATTGTCCACAAGCTGCGTCACTATCTGTACCATGCTCTTGACGAACCACACAGTTGACCCCTTTTCTCTTAAGCGTATCATAGAAAGCCAACACGCGCTCTTTGGGACTACGGCTATATTGGTCATGCTCACTAACTGGGTTATAAGAAATCAAGTTTACATAAGACAATTTCTTGATGTTCTTGAGCAATTCAGCTAATTCCAAAGCTTGTTCTACGCCGTCGTTTACTTCATTAAGCATGATATACTCAAAGGTCACACGACGATTAGTTGTCTCAATGTAGTACTCAATAGCTGCAAAGAGCTTTTCAATCGGAAAGGCACGGTTAATCTTCATGGTACTTGAGCGCAGTTCATTGTTGGGTGCGTGAAGAGACACGGCAAGATTGACCTGAACCCCTTCATCAGCAAAGTCACGAATTTTATGGGCCAAACCTGAGGTTGAAACCGTGATGTGACGAGCACCGATAGCCATTCCTTTATCATCATTGATAGTACAAACGAAATTCAAAACATTGTTGTAATTATCAAAGGGCTCACTGATTCCCATGACAACGATATGGCTGACACGTTCATCCTGACCACGCTCATCAAAGTATTTCTGAACCAGCATAATTTGCGCTACGATTTCACCGTTATTGAGGTCACGTTGCTTCTTAATCAAACCAGAGGCACAGAAGGTACAACCGATATTACAGCCGACCTGAGTGGTCACACAGACAGATAAAACGTAGTGTTGACGTATGAGTACTGTCTCAATCAGCATTCCATCTGGCAATTCAAAAAGATATTTAACTGTCCCATCAGCAGACTCTTGCACAATACCTTGTTTCAAGGGATTGACCACAAACTGGTCATTAAGCTTAGCAATCAAATCCTTGGAAAGGTTGGTCATTTCTTCAATAGAGCCATTCCCAGATTTGATCTGCACGGAATTTCTTTTCTCCCTGCTCCAATACCCATTCCTGCATGGTTTGACGTGTTAAACTATAAATTGAGGGTTTCATTTCTTCTCCTTATTCTCTACTCACTTCTGACGAATGACAAAATGACGTTGTCCCTTGTCCTCTTTCTGAGAATGCTGGTCTTTCTGACGACGTCTATTTTTCTTATCTGCATTCGGTTTTCGTTTTGTTTGAGTCGGTTTCTTTCCTTTTCTAAAAGGCTGTTCTTCTTCCTTCTTACGCATTTTCTTGTCAAATGATGCTCGCTTAGGGGCTTCATTTTCTAAGACAAAATAGGCACAACCATAACTACAATACTCTAATAGGTAGTCTTGTAAACGACTGATTTTTTCAAGTTTTTCTTCTGTTCGGTCATCCTTGTAAAAACCTCGTAGGCGAAGCTGTTCGTTGCTCCAGTCTCCCACGATATAATCAAACTTGGTTAAGACTTCTGAAAAACGCTGATTAAAAGCCGTCACATCAAAGGCATCCTTGATATTTTCCACCAAGGAAAAAGCGATCCCTTCCGTTTCAACCTTGTCCCCGTGTAAATGAAACTCAGGACCAGGAAACTTGTTATAGTTGTATAATTCAGGTGCAATTTCTTTTCGCATAGATATCCTTTTTTCACGATTACTTAATACTTTATTCTACCATAATTTCTAGCAGTTAGCACGTTTCTCATAAAAATGAAAAAAATCTAACGATTTTGTCAGACCAGAATCTTATAACCTAAAAAAGAGAAGAACAATTCTTCCCTCCAACTATCATTATTTAGCAGCTGCGTACAATTCATCTACTTTATTCCAGTTGATTACTGAAAAGAAAGCTTTGATGTAGTCAGGACGCACGTTGCGGTATTTCACGTAGTAAGCATGTTCCCAAACGTCCAAGCCCAAGATTGGTTTTTTACCTTCTGAGATTGGTGTGTCTTGGTTTGCTGTTGAAGTCACTTCAAGTTTCCCTTCTTTGTTGACAACCAACCATGCCCAACCTGAACCAAAACGAGTTGTTGCTGCTGCAGTGAAGGCTGCTTGGAATTCTTCAAGTGAACCAAATGTTGCATCGATTGCTGCTGCCAGTTCTGCTGAAGGAGCTGTTTTCTCGGGAGTCATCAATTCCCAGAAAAGAGCGTGGTTCAAGTGTCCGCCACCATTGTTGATAAGTGCTTGACGGATATCAGCTGGGATAGATTCTACATCAGCAAGCAAGGCTTCAAGGTCTTCACCGATTTCAGGGTGTTTTTCTAAAGCTGCATTGGCATTGTTGACATAAGTTTGATGGTGTTTGTCATGGTGCAAATGCATTGTTTCCGCATCGATGTATGGTTCCAAAGCGTCGTATGCATATGGAAGTTCTGGTAAGATAATAGCCATCTGTAATACCTCTTTTTCTTTCTATATGAAAATGATAACGCAAACATTCACTTTTTTCAAGTTTTTTGCTTATAGATGAGGAAATCACTGAGATACTTTCGAATAATACTCTTCGAAAATCTCTTCAAACCGCGTCAACGTCGCCTTGCCGTAGGTATATGTTACTGACTTCGTCAGTTTTATCTGCAACCTCAAAACGGTGTTTTGAGCTGACTTCGTCAGTTCTATCTGCAACCTCAAAACGGTGTTTTGAGCTGACTTCGTCAGTTCTATCTGCAACCTCAAAACGGTGTTTTGAGCTGACTTCGTCAGTTCTATCTGCAACCTCAAAACAGTGTTTTGAGCTGACTT
>NZ_VMKV01000024.1:0-3296 GCF_013276335.1 Streptococcus sp. 2100
TCTGCAGTTGGTGCTGTGAATCCAGTAGCCAAAGCAGCTGCTAAGAAAGCAGTGGCAGATGAACTAGCTAAGAAAGAAGCAGAAATTGATGCTCGCCAAGATCTAACAGCTGAAGAAAAAGCGAAAGTTAAAGCAGAAGCTCAAGCTCGAGCAGCCGAAGCGAACCAGGCCATTGATGCTCAACCAGATGTAACCACAACACCAGAGGAATCAAGGAAGGTTCAAGGAGCAGTAGATAGTGCTAAGGAACACGGTGTAGCAGCGATTAAAGCTGTGAATCCAGAAACAACAACTAAAGCTGCAGCCAAGAAAGCTATTGATGATAAGCTAGCTGAACAACTAAAAGCCATTGAAAACACACCAGATGCCACGGATGAAGAAAAAGCTGAAGCTGCTGAAAAAGCGACAGCCTTAGCCAAAGAAGCTAAGCAAGCAATTGATATTGCTACAACAGATTCAGAGGTTAAGAAACTTCAAGATGATGCAAATGCTGAAATAGGGAAAGTTTTACCTGTTGTAGAAGATAAACCAAATGCTCGTAAAGCCATTGATGAGCAAACAAAAGCGAAGAAAGAAGAGATTGACGCGCGTACTGACTTATCTCCTAAAGCGAAAGAGAATCTTAAAGATAAAGCAGATCAAATAGCAGCCGAAGCTAAGAAATTAGTAGATGCTGCGAATAAAGAAGCAGATGTTAATAAGATTCAAGACGCGGATAAATCGGCAATTAGAGCAGTTGGGGATATTAACAGACCAATTGATAAAGCGCTAGTTAATGATCCAGCCAACCTAAAAGCTGAGGAAAAAGCTAAAATCTTAGAAGAAGTGAGGAAAGTGAACCCAACAGCCAAAGAGGTTAAATATAACGACGCTGGAAATATTGAAGTTACTACAGCAAATGGTGATAAGGGAATCATTAATCCAACTGATTTGGTGAAAACGTTGGAGAATCTAGATAATGGTAAAGGTGGAAACGATATTAACAAACCACTTGATAAAGTTATCATCAAGGATAAATCGATGTTGACAGAGTCAGAAAAAGCTCAAATTATTGCTGCTGTTAAGTCTGTAAATCCAAATTCTATTGTGCTACTCGATGCAGACGGAACTGTTTCAGTGTCTACACCAGAAGGTCAGACTGCAACGATTCCATCAACTGAGTTAGTGAGAACTAAGGAAGATACAGCTAAATCTGACGCAGGAAATGGTGAAATTGTTAAACCAGCAGATAAAGTGGTTGGTGAACCGACTGATTCAGCTGCACAAGCCAAAGTAGAAGAAAAATTAAGAAAACTCAATCCTGAGGCTAAATCTGTTAAATTTGATGATAAAGGTAACGCTACTGTTACTTTAAATGATGGAACTGTGGCAACAATTCCATGGAAAGATTTATTCAAATCACCGGAAGATGCAACTAAACCAAACGCAGGCAACGACATCGTTAAGCCGGCGGATAAGACGGTTGTAGCGAACTCAGACAAGTTGACAGTTGCAGAGAAGAAAGCTATTGAAGAGAAGGTTAAAGCAGTTAACCCAGGAGCGACTGTAGTAGTGGACGATAAAGGAAATGCCACAGTCACAACACCAGAAGGTAAGACAGCCGTTATTCCAGCAACAGACTTGACGAAGTCAGCAGCAGATGCAGCTAAACCAAATGCAGGCAATGATGTCAATACACCAGCAGCTAAAACTGTAGCAGCGAACCTAGACAAGTTGACAGACGCAGAGAAGAAAGCTATTGAAGAGAAGGTTAAAGCAGTCAACCCAGGCTCAACTGTAGTAGTAGACGATAAGGGTAATGCTACAGTTACAACACCAGAAGGTAAGACAGCGGTCATTCCAGCCACTGATTTAGTGAAAACACAAGATGATATTACTAAAGAAAATGCAGGCAATGATGTCAATACACCAGCAGCTAAAACTGTAGTAGCAGATCCAGATGCCTTAACTCCAGAAGAGAAGAAAGCTATCGAAGAGAAGGTTAAAGCAGTCAACCCAGGTTCAACTGTAGTAGTAGACGACAAAGGTAATGCAACAGTAACTAAAGCTGATGGTACAGTTCTGAATATTCCAGCTTTAGACCTAGTAATCCCAGCTGGAAACCTAGCTGACGAAGCTAAGACTGCTAAAGTGAAAACACCAGCATTCCGTACATTAGTTGGAAACAAAGATAACTTAACGGAAGATGAAAAAGCAGCAGTTAAGAAAGCAATTGAAGCCGTCAATTCAGGAGCGACTGTAGTAGTAGACGATAAAGGTAACGCCACAGTAACACTAGATGGAAATACAGTATCGATTGCAAAAGACCAATTAGTGAAAACAGAAAGTGATGTAACAGCTAAGAATAGCGGAGATAACATCAACCTTGACTTTGAAAAAGAAACAGTAGCAGACTTTACTAACTTAACAGATTCAGAAAAAGAAGCTGCAAAAGCTAAGATTAAAGCAGCAAATGCTGATGTAGTAGATGTTCTCTTTGACAAGGCAGGAAATGCAACTGTTGTAACTAAAGATGGCAAAGTTTTAGCAATTACCGCTGAAGCTATCTTTAAACAAGCTCCTTCAGCTCAAAATAACGGAGCTACTAACACTGAAGCAAAAGTGGATAAAGCTAAGTTAGCAGATGCTATTCGTCAGTTAGAAGGACTAATCATCCAAGAATCAACTAAGCTTGATGCAGAAACTGCAAAAGCAGCGACTGACTTATTGGCAGACGCTAAGAAAGTATTTGCCAATGCAGATGCAACTCAGGCAGATGTGGCTGCAACGGTTAAACGTATCGAAGACTTCCTGGCGAAAGTTTCTCCAGCAACTAATCATGCAAGTCCAGCTAATGACCAAGCTGCTCAAACACCAGCTGTAGTTCCAGCTCAAGCAGCAACAAACGTGCGTACAGTCGCTAAAGAGTTGCCAAATACAGGTACAGCAGATTCTACTGTAGCTATGGTAGCAGCTGCCGCAAGTGCCTTACTTGGTCTTGGTCTTGCAGGTCGTCGTCGTAAAGAAGACGAAGAAGCTTAATTGGTAGATGGTTTGATACTTATCGAATAATAAATCCAATTTTCAAAGCTTAACAAGTACCTCTCATAAGAAAATCTCCTAGCAGGAAAGCCTGCTAGGAGATTTTTGCATTTCAGGAAGTGGACGGCTGGCTTGTAAGCGCGTCATAACAAGGGTAAGCGCGTCATAACAAGGTATCTATCATTCATGGAAGACCTCCTGTATACTATTAGTAAAGTAAAACTATTGGAGGATATTTTAATGCCACAACCTATTGTTCCTGTAGAGATTCCACC
>NZ_VMKV01000025.1:0-26038 GCF_013276335.1 Streptococcus sp. 2100
TCGATTTACTAAAGACATTCTCACATTCGAATTACATTCCATCCCTGATAGCGTAAAACAAACTAGTCAGGGTGACTAGTTTGTGGTATAATGAAAGGGACTCAAAAAGAAACAGGAGAAAAATGATGGATTTACTATTAGCAATTGTATTGATTGTGCTAGCTTTTCTAGGAGGAGCTCTTGGAGGAATGTACTTGGTTCGTAAGCAAATTGAAAAAGAATTCGCTGACAACCCACGTTTGAATGCTGAAGCAGTTCGTACTCTTTTGAGTGCAAATGGTCAAAAACCAAGCGAAGCCAAGGTACAACAAGTTTACCACCAAATCATCCGCCAACAAAAAGCAGCCCTTGCTAACAATAAAAAGAAAAAATAAATAAGGAAAAGTCTGGGATGAAAGTTCCAGACTTCTCACTATGTTGGTTATGGTTTAGGGATGAGACTTTTTCCTTGCATTCTATTGATATTTGATTATGATTAAGAGAGATAATTATTGATTAGGCTGTCATTATTCAGTTCATAAGGAACGGTAATCATAATGAACTATCAATCAGAAAAAAGACTAGAAAGAAGACTGTATGGATAATCGACCGATTGGTTTTTTGGATTCGGGTGTCGGGGGCTTGACCGTTGTGCGCGAGCTTATGCGCCAGCTTCCCCATGAAGAAATCGTCTATATTGGAGATTCGGCACGGGCGCCTTACGGGCCCCGTCCTGCTGAGCAAATTCGTGAATATACTTGGCAGTTGGTCAACTTTCTTTTGACTAAGGATGTCAAAATGATTGTCATTGCTTGTAATACTGCGACTGCCGTCGTCTGGGAAGAAATAAAGGCTCAACTAGACATTCCCGTCCTAGGTGTGATTTTACCAGGAGCTTCGGCAGCTATCAAGTCCAGCCAAGGTGGGAAAATCGGAGTGATTGGAACGCCTATGACGGTACAATCAGATATCTACCGCCAGAAAATCCATGATCTGGATCCGGACTTACAGGTGGAGAGCTTGGCCTGTCCCAAGTTTGCTCCCTTGGTTGAGTCAGGTGCCCTGTCAACCAGTGTAACCAAGAAAGTGGTCTATGAAACCCTGCGTCCCTTGGTTGGAAAGGTGGATAGCCTGATTTTGGGCTGTACCCATTATCCACTCCTCAGACCTATTATTCAAAATGTCATGGGGCCCAAGGTTCAGCTCATCGATAGTGGAGCAGAGTGCGTACGAGATATCTCAGTCTTACTTAATTATTTTGAAATCAATCGTGGTCGCGATGCTGGACCACTCCATCACCGTTTTTACACAACAGCCAGCAGCCAAAGTTTTGCACAAATTGGTGAAGAATGGCTGGAAAAAGAGATTTATGTGGAGCATGTAGAATTATGACAAATAAAATTTATGAATACAAGGATGACCAGGACTGGTATGTCGGCTCATATAGTATTTTTGGTGGTGTCCGGACATTGACTGATGAAGACTTGGATTTTCCTCTATTTGAGTTTGCCCAAAGATTTCGAGATGAGGAACAAGGTTTTCCTATTTCTGTGATTGTTTTACGCTATGGTTCTCTCTACCGTTTATTGTCTTTTGTGGTAGATATCCTCAACCAAGAAATGGGACGAAATCTGGAAGTCATCCAACGTCAGGGAGCTTTTCTCTTGATTGAAAATGGGCAACTCCTGCATGTAGCATTGCCTAAAGAAGGGGTCAATGTTCATGATTTCTTTGAGACAAGCAAGGTCAGAGAAACCTTATTGATTGCGACTCGTAACGAGGGCAAGACCAAGGAATTTCGTGCTATCTTTGATAAGCTAGGCTACGATGTGGAAAATCTCAATGACTATCCTGACCTGCCTGAAGTAGCTGAAACAGGCATGACCTTTGAAGAAAATGCCCGCCTCAAGGCAGAAACCATTTCTCAATTAACTGGCAAGATGGTTTTGGCAGATGATTCAGGTCTCAAAGTCGATGTCCTTGGTGGCTTGCCAGGTGTCTGGTCAGCTCGTTTCGCAGGTGTGGGAGCTACTGACCGTGAAAACAATGCCAAGCTCTTGCACGAATTGGCCATGGTCTTTGAACTCAAGGACCGCTCGGCTCAATTCCATACAACCCTAGTCGTAGCCAGTCCCAACAAGGAAAGTTTGGTTGTTGAAGCAGACTGGCCAGGTTACATTAACTTTGAACCTAAGGGTGAAAATGGATTTGGTTACGATCCTCTCTTCCTTGTAGGAGAGACAGGCAAGTCATCAGCTGAATTAACCCTTGAAGAAAAAAATAGTCAATCTCACCGTGCCTTAGCCGTTAAGAAACTTTTGGAGGTATTTCCATCATGGCAAAGCAAACCATCATTGTAATGAGCGATTCTCATGGCGATAGCTTGATTGTGGAAGAAATCCGTGATCGCTATGTAGGCAAAGTTGATGCCGTTTTTCATAACGGTGATTCTGAACTGCGTCCTGATTCTCCCCTTTGGGAGGGCATCCGCGTTGTTAAAGGGAACATGGACTTCTATGCAGGTTACCCAGAACGTTTGGTGACTGAGCTTGGTTCGACCAAGATTATCCAAACTCATGGTCACTTGTTTGACATTAATTTCAATTTTCAAAAGTTGGACTACTGGGCTCAGGAAGAAGAGGCCGCTATCTGCCTCTATGGTCACTTGCACGTGCCAAGCGCTTGGATGGAAGGCAAGACCCTCTTTCTAAATCCAGGTTCCATCAGTCAACCACGTGGGAGCATCAGAGAATGTCTCTATGCTCGTGTGGAGATTGATGACAGTTATTTCAAAGTGGACTTTTTGACACGAGACCATGAGGTGTATCCGAGCTTATCCAAGGAGTTTAGCCGATGATTGCCAAGGAGTTTGAGACTTTCTTGTTGGGGCAGGAGGAAACTTTTTTGACTCCTGCTGAAAATCTAGCCGTGTTGATTGATACCCACAATGCGGATCATGCGACCCTCTTGCTCAGTCAGATGACCTATACCCGTGTTCCCGTTGTGACAGATGAAAAACAGTTTGTTGGGACGATTGGGCTCAGAGATATTATGGCTTATCAGATGGAGCATGATTTGAGTCAAGAAATCATGGCAGATACAGATATCGTTCATATGACGAGAACGGACGTAGCGGTTGTCTCGCCTGATTTTACTATTACGGAGGTCTTGCACAAGTTGGTAGATGAGTCCTTCTTGCCGGTTGTGGATGCGTCTGGTATTTTCCAAGGAATTATCACGCGCAAGTCTATCCTCAAGGCAGTCAATGCCCTCTTGCATGACTTTAGTAAGGAATATGAGATTCAATGCAAATGAAAGACAGGATTTCAGACTTTTTAGAGGAAAAGCAGGGGCTGTCTGCCAATTCCAAGCAGTCCTATAAGTATGATTTGGAGCAATTTTTAGACGTCGTGGGCGAGCGGATTTCTGAGACCAGTCTCAAGATTTACCAAGCCCAGCTAGCCAATCTAAAAATCAGCGCCCAGAAGCGAAAGATTTCGGCCTGTAATCAATTTCTCTACTTTCTCTATCAGACAGGAGGAGTGGACAGCTTTTATCGTTTGGAATTAGTGAAACAAGCTGAAAAGAAGACGGCAAAGCCAGAAATTCTAGACCTAGACTCTTTTTGGCAAGAAAGTGACTATCCAGAGGGTCGCTTGCTAGCGCTCTTAATCCTAGAAATGGGGCTCTTGCCGAGTGAGATTTTAGCTCTCAAGGTTGAGGATATCAATATGGATTTTCAGGTGTTGCGAATCAAGAAGGCTTCCCAACAGAGGATTGTCACCATTCCTGCGACCTTACTGTCAGAATTGGAACCCTTGATGGGCCAGACCTATCTTTTTGAAAGGGCAGGGAAAGCCTATTCTCGTCAGTGGGCTTTTCGTCAGCTAGAGTCTTTTGTCAAGGAGAAAGGTTTTCCATCCTTATCAGCTCAAGCCTTGCGGGAACAGTTCATTCTCAGACAAATAGAAAAGAAGGTCGATTTGTACGAAATTGCAAAAAAATTAGGATTAAAAACAGTCCTGACCTTAGAAAAATATAGATAATGGATATTAAATTAAAAGATTTTGAAGGGCCCCTGGACTTGCTCTTGCATCTGGTTTCTAAGTATCAGATGGATATCTACGATGTGCCTATTACGGAAGTCATCGAACAGTATCTAGCCTATGTCTCAACCCTGCAGGCCATGCGTCTGGAAGTTACGGGTGAGTATATGGTCATGGCCAGTCAGCTCATGCTGATCAAGAGTCGCAAACTACTTCCAAAGGTAGCAGAAGTGACAGACTTGGAGGATGACCTAGAGCAGGATCTTCTCTCTCAAATCGAAGAATACCGCAAATTCAAGCTCTTGGGGGAGCATTTGGAAGCCAAACACCAAGATCGGGCCCAGTACTATTCCAAAGCACCGACAGAGTTGATTTACGAAGATGCGGAACTTGTGCATGACAAGACGACCATTGACCTTTTTTTGGCTTTTTCAAATATCCTAGCCAAGAAAAAAGAGGAGTTTGCACAGAATCACACGACTATCTTGCGGGATGAGTATAAGATTGAGGACATGATGGTCATCGTAAAAGAGTCCTTGACTGGACGAGATCAATTGCGCTTGCAGGATTTGTTTAAGGAAGCCCAGAATCTCCAAGAGGTCATTACCCTCTTTTTGGCAACCCTAGAGTTAATCAAAACCCAGGAGCTGATTCTTGTGCAAGAGGAGAGTTTCGGAGATATCTATCTCATGGAAAAGAAGGAAGAAAGTCAAGTGGCCCAAAGCTAGACTTGATAGAGAGGAAAGATGAGTACTTTAGCAAAAATAGAAGCGCTCTTGTTTGTAGCGGGTGAAGATGGGATTAGAGTCCGCCAGTTAGCTGAACTCCTCTCTCTGCCACCAACAGGTATCCAACAGAGTTTAGAAAAATTAGCCCAGAAGTATGAAAAGGACCCAGATTCCAGTTTGGCTCTGATTGAGACAGGGGGCGCTTATAGATTAGTGACCAAGCCTCAATTTGCAGAGATTTTGAAGGAATACTCTAAGGCGCCTATCAACCAGAGCTTGTCTCGGGCTGCCCTTGAGACCTTGTCCATTATTGCCTACAAACAGCCGATTACGCGGATAGAAATTGATGCCATCCGTGGAGTTAACTCGAGTGGAGCCTTGGCAAAGTTGCAGGCTTTTGACCTGATAAAGGAAGACGGGAAAAAGGAAGTATTGGGGCGCCCCAACCTCTATGTGACTACGGATTATTTCCTAGATTACATGGGGATAAACCATTTAGAAGAATTACCAGTGATTGATGAGCTTGAGATTCAAGCCCAAGAAAGCCAATTATTTGGTGAAAGGATAGAAGAAGATGAGAATCAATAAGTATATTGCCCACGCAGGTGTGGCCAGTAGGAGAAAAGCAGAAGAGCTGATCAAGCAAGGTTTGGTGACGGTTAACGGCCAAGTGGTGCGTGAACTAGCAACCACTATCAAGTCAGGCGACAAGGTCGAAGTTGAAGGTCAACCTATCTACAACGAAGAAAAGGTCTATTATCTGCTTAACAAACCACGCGGTGTCATTTCCAGTGTGACAGATGATAAGGGTCGCAAGACGGTTGTCGACCTCTTGCCCAATGTCAAAGAGCGTATTTACCCTGTGGGTCGTTTGGACTGGGATACATCAGGAGTCTTGATTTTGACCAATGATGGGGACTTTACAGACGAGATGATTCACCCTCGTAATGAGATTGACAAGGTTTATGTCGCGCGTGTTAAAGGTGTGGCCAATAAGGACAATCTTCGCCCCTTGACCCGTGGTCTTGAGATTGATGGTAAGAAAACCAAGCCAGCTGTTTATGAAATTCTCAAAGTGGACCCAGTCAAAAATCGCTCTGTGGTGCAGTTGACTATCCATGAAGGGCGTAACCACCAGGTTAAAAAGATGTTTGAAGCTGTTGGTCTCCAAGTAGATAAGTTGTCTCGGACTCGTTTCGGACATCTAGACTTGACAGGACTCCGCCCAGGAGAATCCCGTCGTCTTAACAAAAAAGAAATCAGCCAACTACATACCATGGCTGTAACCAGGAAATAATGAAACAAATCTTAATAGCGCCTGTGCGCCTTTACCAACGGTTTATCTCACCAGCCTTTCCCCCCTCTTGTCGCTTTGAGCCGACTTGTTCCAACTACATGATTCAGGCTATTGAAAAACATGGCTTCAAGGGTGTTTTGATGGGCTTGGCTCGGATTTTACGTTGCCATCCCTGGTCGAAAACAGGTAAGGACCCCGTTCCAGACCATTTTTCCCTTAAACGAAATCAAGAAGGGGAATGAGGTGGGGTAAATAGATTTCAAAATGATAAAAACGCATCCTATCAGGTTTGAGTAAACTTGATAGGATGCGTTTTAGAATGTCAAAATTTTATACTCTTCGAAAATCTCTTCAAACCGCGTCAGCTTTCATCTGCAACCTCAAAANNCAACCTGCGGCTAGTTTCCTAGTTTGATCTTTGATTTTCATTGAGTATTAAATTGAGTTTGAAGTGGCTTATTTCAAAGCTTTTTGTGTGTCTTCAATCATGAGTTTTGTTGATTCAAGACCGCCTCCACTGAGATACCAGAGGTCTGGTGTTAGTTGGATAATCTTACCATTTTTAGCGGCAGGTGTTTCAGCGATAAGGGCATTTTCTAGGACACCGTCGTTGCTAGAGTTGTCCCCACCGATGGCAAGGGTACGGTTGATGACAAAGAGAATGTCAGGGTTGATTTCTTTGACACTTTCAAAGCTGACTTCTTGTCCGTGGCGAGAATCTTCAAATTGAGTATCAGTTGGCTTGAATTTCAAGGTTTGATACAAGAAAGAAAAACGAGATTGAGCACCAAAGGCTGCCATTTTTCCTTCATTAAGGAGGATGGCAAGGGCTTTTTTGTCAGAGCTTTCATTTTTAGTAGCGACTTCTTGAATGCTCTTGTCTAGCTTGACTAATTCTTCCTTGGATTTCTGTGCACCAGTTTCGCCGAAGGCGCTTGCTAAGGATTCGATATTAGCCTTGGTAGAAGTCCAGTAGTCGTCCTTGCTTGCTTGGAAGAGAACGGTTGGGGCGATTTCTTTGAATTTGTCTACGAATTTTTGTGTACGTAGGGAAGCAATAATCAAATCAGGCTCAAGGGCGGCGATAGCTTCTAAATCAGGTTCTCTCATAGAACCAACATTTTTAACTTTTCCAGCTAGGTCTTTGAGATAGGTTGGTACTGTTTTTGTAGGCATTCCAACGATATTTTTTTCAAATCCTAGAGCACGAATAGTATCCGCAGCGCCGAGGTCAAAGGTCACAATCTTTTCAGGAACTTTGGAAAGTTTGACTTCGTCTAGTGAACTTTTAATGGTTATCTCTGTTGGAGCAGAGTTGCTTGTTTCCGACTGACTAGTGCTTGAGTTTGTATTTGTACTGCATGCACCAAGTAGAAGCAAGAAGCTGGCCACTAGGGCAGTGAAATAAAGTTTAAGGGATGTTTTCATGATTTCTCCTTTTTAAAATGTGATAACGATTTAGGGAGTCTCTTGGTCTTATTGACTAAGAGACCGAAGGTTCTCTAACTTGAGCTTCTATGTTACTAGCTATAGATACAGATCTTTTTGCCATTGATATCAGCTAGCGTGATAGGAATCTCATAGAGTTGACTGAGCAGGTCAGCCTGCATGATTTGATTGGTTCTTCCCTTGCTAAAGACTTGACCGTCCTTGAAGGCGATAATTTCATCCGCATACTGGCTGGCCATGTTAATATCGTGGAGGACGATGATAATGGTCTTGCCGAGTTCCTCCACCAGTCGCCGAAGAATCTGCATCATGCTGACGCTTTGCTTGATATCGAGATTGTTGAGTGGTTCGTCCAGCAAGATAAAGTCCGTATCCTGGGCCAGTACCATAGCGATAAAGACACGTTGGAGCTGGCCGCCAGACAGACTATCGATGTAGCGGTCTTTTAAGTTTATCAGTTCCAGATAGTTCAGAGTTTCTCGAATTTTTTCCCAGTCTTCTTCTCTCAGGCGTCCTCGGCTGTAGGGAAAACGTCCAAAGCTGACCAGTTCTTCAACGGTTAATTTTGCCTGGTAATTGATCTTCTGCTTTAGGATGGTCAGTTCTTGGGCTAGTTCTTGCGAATTCCAACTCTCGATTTCACGACCTTTGATACTGAGAATTCCCTGATTTTTCTTGGTCAGTCTGCTCATGATGGAGAGGAGAGTCGATTTTCCAGCACCATTTGGACCAATGAAGGCTGTCAGTTTCTGAGGACTGACTTCAAGCGAAATGCCTTGCAAAATATCCTGTTTTTGAATGGATTTGTCAATGTTTTCCAGTTTCACCGACGCGCCCTCCTATAAAGTAAGATAAAGAATAAGAAGCCACCCACACTCTCGATGATCATACTGATGCGAATTTCCAGCGCAAAGACTCGTTCAATCAAGGCTTGCCCCAAGGTCAAACTGATAAATCCGACCAGAATGGCCACGATAAAGAGCAACTTGTGCCGATAGTCTTTGACAATTAGGTAAGTGAGGTTGGCTAGCATAAAGCCGAAGAAGGCCATAGGACCTACCAAGGCAGTGGCTGTTGAGGTCAAAAGTACGATACCCCAGAGGAGTTCTTTCTGTTCTTTTTCAACATCGAGTCCCAATACCTGAGCTGTTTCTCTTTGCAGGTGCAAGACATCCAGAATGACTGCTTTTTGAAAGAAAAAGATTGTCAAAGCAAGGATAATCAGAGAACCAATGGCTAGGATGGAAGTGTTGAGATGTTGAAAGGAGGCAAAGAGACTATTCTGCAGTTTATCGTATTCGTTTGGATCCATCAGGACCTGAAGGAAGGTACTGATATTTCGAAAGAGACTTCCGAGGGCTAGACAGATCAACAGAATGAAGACAAGGTCTTGCTTCATCAGTGTCTTCAAGTAGCCTTGCAAGGCGAGAAAGAAGAGGGATTGAAGTAGAAGTAAGACTAGGAATTCTAAAATGGGAGACTTCCCGAGTTGAAGAAACTTACTTTCAAAAACCAGTAGTAGGGTTTGTAGTAGGACGTAGAAGGATTCGATTCCTAAAATACTAGGCGTCAGGAATCGATTTTCCGTCAGGGTTTGAAAACTAATGGTCGAAATCCCAGTCGCGATGGCTACCAAGAGATAAACGATGATCTTTTGGGAACGCAACTTCCAAGTAAAGGCTGACAAGTGAGTGATGGGCCAAAAGTAGAGAAGACAAGCTCCGATGGCAAGAATAATGAGAATCCAGAAGAGCTTGGTATGTTTGCTTTTAGTCTGCATCTTTTCGTCCCCCTCTCCAGAGAAGTAGGATAAAGACGAGGCTACCAATGATTCCTAGCAAGAGACTGACAGACAACTCATAGGGTCTGATCAGAACTCGGGATAGGATATCGCAAGCCAGAACTAGATTGGCACCAACCAGTGCGACCATGAGTTTGGTTTGACTCAGATTATCTCCATAACGCTTGCGAATAAGATTGGGAACAATAACTCCAAGAAATGGTAAGGCACCCACGGTAATCATGGTGACGCTTGTCGTTAATGCAATCAGAAAGAGAGCTAGTTTTTCAAGTAGGGAGTAAGAAATCCCCAAACTTTCACTGGTTTCTTTTCCTAGATTCATGATGGTAAAAGTTTGGGATAATTTCCAAACGGCTATCAGGATGATGAGGCCTAAGAAGAGCCACTCATACTGATGGGTCTGAATCATGGAGAAGGATCCTTGGGTCCAAGCAGTCATACTCTGAACCAGATTGAAACGATAGGCGATAACTTCTGTGACTGAGTCGATAATCCCACTATAGATGATTCCAATCAGAGGCAACATCCACCTTTCCTTTACAGTAAAAATGGTCATAAAGGCTAGGAAGAAGAGGGTAAATATGATGGATGAAACAAAAGCGAAGAGCATCTTTTGGGTTAGACTCGCAGACGGAAAGATAAAGAGGCTCAATACCATTCCCAGTTTGGCGGCTTCAGTGGTTCCAACTGTACTCGGAGCAGCAAACTGATTTTGAGTGATGGTCTGCATGAGAAGGCCTGCCATACTCATACTAGAGGCAGTCAGGAGAATACTGATAGTTCTTGGGAGACGGGACTCTTGAAAGAGGAGCCAGGTCTGCTGGTCGAAATCAAATAGCTTTCCCCATGAAAAATCACTGGTCCCAATGCTAATAGAGAGAAAGACTAGGAGTAGAAGTAAGCCAATTAAATAATGAGAAAGTTTCATACCCCGTCCTTTCATGTAGATTTGGTATCGAAAGATACCTGCGGATATAAATGTAACATTATTTTTCTAATCTGTCAATAAAATTTCTGACAATTTAATAAATACAACAAGGAGAGAGCAACAAGACTTTCTCCTTTGTTATCCTATTCTAAAATGTTTTTACCTTAATCTGATAAAATAATATCTTCGAGGGAGTAGCTAGCCGTCCAATCAAGATATTGTTTAGCTTTTGAAGCATCTGCTAGGACACTGGCTGGGTCACTAGCACGTCGAGCAACAATCTCGTGTGGGATTTTTTAATTTAGTAATTCTTCAGCAGTTTTAAAGATTTCTTTGATAGTATAGCCTTTTTTAGTTCCTAAGTTAAAGATTTGAGAAGAACTGTCTTCTTGAAATAGGTAGTTCATTCCTTTAACATGAACCTATGCAAGGTCCAAGACATAAATGCAATCTCGAATACATGAACCGTCACGTGTATCGTAGTCATCTCCAAATATTTTTAAGCTATCATGTTGTCCCAATGAGGTCTTGTTGATATTTGGGATGATGTGAGTTGGATTTTTCACACGCAGACCGTTTGAAGCATCCATTTCAGCCCCAGCAACATTAAAGTAACGGAAAATAACATATTTCCAGTCGTAGCGATTGGCCATCCAGTAAATCATTCGTTCGCCCATCAGTTTTGTCTCTGCATAAGGGTTGACAGGGTCGAGCAGGGTATCTTCAGTCACCGGCTTGTCAATACAGTTATTTCCATAGAGAGAAGCAGTCGAAGAGAACATGATTTTTTGAATGCCAACTTCAGATAAGACTTTGAGAACTTGGTTCATACCAGCAACGTTGGCAGTGAAGTATTTACTTGGATTTTCAATACTTTCGCTCACAACAATTTCACCTGCACAATGGAGGACAGCATCAATCTGATTTTCTTCTAAGTAAGCCTTTAAGGCGCTAGCATCATAAACATCCAGTTCTTTAAAGCTAGCACGACTATCCACAGCCGCTCGATTTCCTGTGGAGAGATTATCGAGGACATGCACCTGATAGCCAGCATTTAAAAGAGCTTTAACGGTATGGGAGCCAATGTAGCTAGTCCCACCTGTAACAAGAATTGTTTTGGTCATGATTTTTTCCTTTTCTAGTTTTGTACTATAGTAAATTGAAATAAGATATGAACAACTCTATTAGGAAAGTCAAATTAATTTCTAGAAATGTTTTAGCAGCTACAGCGTACTATTCCAAACTCAACCAACTATATATTTAAAGAAAGAAGAAAGGGAAGTCAACTATTTTCTGTAAATTTCATGAAAAATCCAAACAACTTTGATGGTGTATTGTTTTTTTGTTTGGAAATAAATATTCGAGTTAATTTTGGAATGTTTACTAGATTTTGCACTACATGCAAGAGAATACTATCCTTTTCTAAGATAGAGCAGGACTAAGATACTAACTTAGAAATCCACCTTCCCACTATCCTTCTCCTATAAAAAGTGGTAAAATGGATGAAAGAAAGAAGGAACTGAAATGACAACATTATTTTCAAAAATTAAAGAAGTAACAGAACTTGCTGCAGTCTCAGGTCATGAAGCGCCTGTCCGTGCTTATCTTCGTGAAAAGTTGACACCGCATGTGGATGAAGTGGTGACAGATGGCTTGGGTGGTATTTTTGGTATCAAACATTCAGAAGCTGTGGATGCACCGCGCGTCTTGGTCGCTTCTCATATGGACGAAGTTGGTTTTATGGTCAGCGAAATCAAGCCAGATGGTACCTTCCGTGTCGTAGAAATCGGTGGCTGGAACCCCATGGTGGTTAGCAGCCAACGTTTCAAACTCTTGACTCGTGATGGTCATGAAATTCCTGTGATTTCAGGTTCTGTTCCTCCGCATTTGACTCGTGGAAAGGGGGGACCAACCATGCCAGCCATTGCCGATATCGTTTTTGATGGTGGTTTTGCGGACAAGGCTGAGGCAGAAAGTTTTGGCATCCGTCCTGGTGATACCATCGTACCAGATAGTTCTGCAATTTTGACAGCCAATGAAAAAAATATCATCTCAAAAGCTTGGGATAACCGCTACGGTGTCCTCATGGTAAGCGAGCTAGCTGAAGCTTTATCAGGTCAAAAACTCGGCAATGAACTCTATCTGGGTTCTAACGTCCAAGAAGAAGTTGGTCTGCGTGGCGCTCATACCTCTACAACCAAGTTTGACCCAGAAGTCTTCCTCGCAGTTGATTGCTCACCAGCAGGTGATGTCTACGGTGGTCAAGGCAAGATTGGAGATGGAACCTTGATTCGTTTCTATGATCCAGGTCACTTGCTTCTCCCAGGGATGAAGGATTTCCTTTTGACAACGGCTGAAGAAGCTGGTATCAAGTACCAATACTACTGTGGTAAAGGCGGAACAGATGCAGGTGCAGCTCATCTGAAAAATGGTGGTGTCCCATCAACAACTATCGGTGTCTGCGCTCGTTATATCCATTCTCACCAAACCCTCTATGCAATGGATGACTTCCTAGAAGCGCAAGCTTTCTTACAAGCCTTGGTGAAGAAATTGGATCGTTCAACGGTTGATTTGATTAAACATTATTAAACCATAAGGGAGGTGGTAGGGATGGTAGAACCAAACCTAGAAAGCCTTATAAAAGATCTTTACAATCATGCTCGACATGATTTGAGTGAAGATTTAGTTGCTGCTCTCCTAGAGACTGCTAAAAAACTGCCTACTACAAATGAGCAATTGCAGGCAGTTCGTCTCTCAGGCCTGGTCAATCGTGAATTGCTCCTAAATCCCAAACATCCAGCACCTGAGTTGCTCAACTTGGCTCGCTTTATCAAAAGAGAAGAAGCCAAGTACAGAGGAACTGCGACTTCTGCGCTTATGTATGAGGAACTCTTTAAAATGCTTTGATTCCATTGTGGATCAAAGCATTTTTTGTAAGACCTATCTCGTGAGCATTCAAATAGTAGTAACAAGGAATCATGAGAAGTCAGCCGAGACCATAGTACTGAAGAAACTTCTGTAATGGAAGTGGAGCGAAGTGAGGAATCGTCAAACGGTAGGGGATAGGCTGTTTGAAGGGTGCTACGAAAAAGATAGGGCAAGGTGAAATTATAGCGGGATGAAATAAGATATGAACAAATTGATTAGGAAAATCAAATGAATTTATAGAAATATTTTAGCAGTCATAGCGTCCTATTCCAGTTTCAAAATGTTATAAATACGAACAAATTGATTGGGAAATTCAAATCGCTTTCTATCAATGTTTTAGAAGATACAGTGCCCTAGTCTAACTTCAATATACTATAAAAGAACAGATGGAAGCAATTATGATTTACTTCTATCTTTAAAATAAATGGTCTGATAGGAAAAATGTGTCCCCTCATAAAATATAGGATAGTACGGATGGAAGGCTTTTGTAGACTGGAGGACGAAGGAATTTAGAAACTCTCGTTAAAAGTTAGTTGAGCCGGAGTATGGTGGTGTGAATAATTATCAAAAATTATTTCCAAATCGAAATAGTTGACAGTTAGAACGATGAGTGTTACAATTATTTTATTCATTTCGACATCGAAATAAATTGGAGGTGTTATGAAAGATAGTCATTTGCTAGCCCATCATATTCGTTTGTTGAATGGGCGGATTTTTCAAAAGTTACTGAGTCAAGATCCTGAGGCTCTTTATAGGGGTGAACAGGGCAAGATTTTAGCGGTTTTATGGAATAGTGAAACTGGCTGCGCAACTGCGACAGATATCGCGCTTGCGACTGGGCTTGCGAATAATACGCTGACGACTATGATAAAAAAGCTAGAGGAACAAAAGCTTGTAATTGTTAGTCCGTGTGGAAAAGACAAGCGTAAGAAGTATTTAGTTTTAACGGAGTTAGGCAAGTCCCAGAAAGAAGTGGGGCATCGTGTCAGTCAGAAATTGGATACTATCTTTTACAAAGGATTTTCAGAGGAAGAAATTCACCAATTTGAAGGTTTTCAAGAAAGAATTTTGGCGAATTTGAAAGAGAAGGGAAATGAGGTTTAGAATATGTCACAACAAGTGAAAAATGCTCACAACCTATACATCCATGCCATTCAAGACGGACGAGTTGCTGAGGCTCAAGCCCAGTCTGTAGGGGATACCTATATCCAACATTCGACAGGTGTTCCTGACGGGAAAGAAGGATTTGCAGCCTTCTTTGCAGATTTCTTTGAGCGTCATCCAGAGCGTCAGATTAAGATTGTCCGCACCATTGAGGATGGCAATCTGGTCTTTGTTCATGTTCATCAATATCTGAATGGTGGAGAAGCTCAATGGGTGACGACGGATACTTTCCGTGCGGATGAGAATGGTCGTATTGTTGAGCATTGGGATGTCATTGACTACTATCGAACACCTGAAAATGATCAACTAGATCAAATTTTTGGAGATTTTGAAATCAAGGATTTGGATAAGAAAGCAGAAAATAAAAAGCTGGTTCGCCGTTTCTTGACAGAAATTTTCCAAAATGGGGAGCTAGAGCAGTGGAGTGATTATGTGGCAGACGATTTGATTCAGCATAATCATGAGATTGGACAAGGAAGTGCTGCTTATAAAAACTATGTGGCTGAATATAGTGTCACTTTTGACTTTGTTTTCCAACTCTTAGGACAAGGAAACTATGTGGTTAGCTATGGTCAGACTCAGATTGATGGCGTTGCTTATGCCCAGTACGATATCTTCCGTTTAGAGAACGGGAAAATTGTGGAGCATTGGGATAATAAGGAAGTCATGCCTAAGGTAGAAGACTTGACTAATCGAGGGAAGTTTTAAATTGAGGACAAAGAATGATTGAATACAAAAATGTAGCACTGCGCTACACAGAAAAGGATGTCTTGAGAGATGTCAACTTACAGATTGAGGATGGGGAATTTATGGTTTTAGTAGGGCCTTCTGGGTCAGGTAAGACGACCATGCTCAAGATGATTAACAGTCTTTTGGAACCAACTGATGGAAATATTTATATGGATGGGAAGCGCATCAAAGACTATGATGAGCGTGAACTTCGTCTTTCTACTGGTTATGTTTTACAGGCTATTGCTCTTTTTCCAAATCTAACAGTTGCGGAAAATATTGCTCTCATTCCTGAAATGAAGGGGTGGAGCAAGGAAGAAATTACGAAGAAAACAGA
The DNA here is from genome assembly GCF_013276335.1 of Streptococcus sp. 2100. Classification (NCBI taxonomy): domain Bacteria; kingdom Bacillati; phylum Bacillota; class Bacilli; order Lactobacillales; family Streptococcaceae; genus Streptococcus; species Streptococcus sp. 2100. Next base: position 15,387 of record NZ_VMKV01000025.1, read on the forward strand.
AGAGCTTTTGGCTAAGGTTGGTTTACCAGTAGCCGAGTATGGGCATCGCTTACCTAGTGAATTATCTGGTGGAGAACAGCAACGGGTCGGTATTGTCCGAGCTATGATTGGTCAGCCCAAGATTTTCCTCATGGATGAACCCTTTTCGGCCTTGGATGCTATTTCGAGAAAACAGTTGCAGGTTCTGACAAAAGAATTGCATAAAGAGTTTGGGATGACAACGATTTTTGTAACCCATGATACGGATGAAGCCTTGAAGTTGGCGGACCGTATTGCTGTCTTGCAGGATGGAGAAATTCGCCAGGTAGCGAATCCCGAGACAATTTTAAAAGTGCCTGCAACAGACTTTGTAGCAGACTTGTTTGGAGGTAGTGTTCATGACTAATTTAATTGCAACTTTTCAGGATCGTTTTAGTGATTGGTTGACAGCTCTATCTCAACATTTGCAGTTGTCACTTTTGACCTTGTTACTAGCTATTTTGCTTGCGATTCCCTTGGCTGTTTTTCTTCGCTATCATGAGAAGCTGGCCGACTGGGTCTTGCAGATTGCAGGTATTTTCCAGACCATCCCGTCTCTGGCCTTGTTGGGGCTCTTTATCCCTTTGATGGGAATTGGGACCTTGCCGGCTTTGACAGCTCTAGTGATTTATGCGATTTTCCCTATTTTGCAAAATACTATCACTGGGCTGAAGGGAATTGATCCGAACCTGCAAGAGGCTGGGATTGCCTTTGGGATGACCAGATGGGAACGTCTCAAGAAATTTGAAATTCCACTCGCCATGCCGGTTATCATGTCTGGGATTCGGACTGCAGCTGTCTTGGTTATCGGTACGGCAACCTTGGCTGCCTTGATTGGTGCAGGGGGACTGGGTTCCTTTATCCTTTTGGGAATTGACCGTAATAATGCCAGTCTGATTTTGATTGGGGCACTTTCTTCTGCAGTGCTAGCCATTGCCTTTAACTTCCTACTAAAAGTGATGGAAAAAGCAAAATTGCGGACGATTTTTTCTGGTTTTGCCTTGGTGACCTTGTTGCTTGGTTTGTCTTATAGTCCAGCTCTTTTGGCTCAAAAAGAGAAAGAGAACTTGGTCATTGCTGGGAAATTGGGACCAGAACCAGAAATTTTGGCCAATATGTATAAACTCCTCATTGAAGAAAATACCAGTATGACTGCGACTGTTAAACCGAATTTTGGGAAAACAAGCTTCCTCTATGAAGCTCTGAAAAAAGGCGATATTGACATCTATCCTGAATTTACAGGAACGGTGACTGAAAGTTTACTTCAGCCATCACCGAAAGTGAGTCATGAGCCAGAGCAGGTTTATGATGTAGCGCGTGATGGTATTGCCAAACAGGATCATCTAGCCTATCTCAAACCCATGTCTTATCAAAATACCTATGCTGTAGCTGTTCCGAAAAAGATTGCTCAAGAATATGGCTTGAAGACCATTTCGGACTTGAAAAAAGTGGAAGGGCAGCTGAAGGCAGGTTTTACTCTCGAGTTTAATGACCGTGAAGACGGAAATAAGGGCTTGCAGTCAATGTATGGTCTCAATCTTAATGTGGCGACCATGGAGCCAGCCCTTCGCTATCAGGCAATTCAGTCAGGTGATATTCAAATCACGGATGCCTATTCAACCGATGCAGAGTTGGCACGTTATGATTTACAGGTATTGGACGATGACAAACAACTCTTCCCACCTTATCAAGGGGCTCCACTGATGAAAGAAGCTCTTCTCAAGAAACATCCAGAGTTGGAAACAGTTCTTAATACATTGGCTGGTAAAATTACTGAAAGCCAGATGAGCCAGCTCAACTATCAAGTCGGTGTTGAAGGCAAGTCAGCGGAACAAGTAGCCAAGGAATTTCTACAAGAACAAGGTTTGTTGAAGAAATGATGGGGTAGAGACTTTAAACATACTGAACTCAACTTCCTTAAACGACTAGATAAAAGAATGCTCAGACAATTTCGTCTGGGCTTTTTTGATGTGAGAATGACTGAATGTCACTTAAAATGGAAAGAAAGAGAAAATTTTCATGATTTTCTAAAATTTTACTGTAAAGACAGTTGACTATTCATAAAATAGGTGTATAATATTTTGTGAACTACTTAACAAATAAGGGGTTTCAGCTCATGTCGACTAAGGTTAGAAATCTTGTGTATAGGCAGTTCATTATCTAATAGAGCGTTGCGTCCGAAAGTCTATCCAGACACGGCTCTTTAAAAACAAAAGGAGAAATGATGCATACTTATTTGCAAAAGAAAATTGAAAATATCAAAACAACCCTAGGTGAAATGTCAGGTGGTTACCGTCGTATGGTTGCGGCTATGGCTGATTTAGGATTTTCAGGAACTATGAAGGCTATCTGGGATGACCTCTTTGCCCATCGTAGTTTTGCCCAGTGGATTTATTTGCTGGTTTTAGGAAGTTTTCCTCTCTGGCTGGAGTTGGTTTACGAACATCGTATTGTTGACTGGATTGGGATGATTTGTAGCTTGACAGGGATTATCTGTGTAATCTTTGTATCGGAAGGTCGAGCAAGTAATTATCTTTTTGGCTTGATTAACTCTGTTATTTACCTTATTTTGGCCCTACAGAAAGGCTTTTATGGTGAGGTGCTGACGACACTTTACTTCACAGTCATGCAGCCAATTGGACTTCTAGTTTGGATTTATCAGGCACAGTTTAAGAAGGAAAAGCAGGAGTTTGTCGCGCGTAAACTGGACGGCAAGGGCTGGACAAAGTATCTTTCCATTAGTGTGCTTTGGTGGTTGGCCTTTGGCTTCATTTATCAGTCTATTGGTGCCAATCGTCCCTATCGTGATTCAATCACAGATGCAACCAATGGGGTAGGGCAAATCCTCATGACAGCTGTTTACCGTGAACAGTGGATATTCTGGGCGGCTACCAATGTCTTTTCAATCTATCTCTGGTGGGGAGAAAGCCTGCAAATTCAAGGGAAATATCTAATTTATCTCATTAACAGTCTAGTTGGTTGGTATCAATGGAGCAAGGCAGCTAAGCAGAATACTGATTTACTTAACTAGGAAAAGATGTTTGAAAGTGCTGTTTTGAGATTTCGATTAAAACAGATATAGTTGATAATCAAGGATTTATAGTATGAAAAAGAGGATCGGCGGGTCCTCTTTTGTTGTTGAAAAGATAAAAAACTCAGTAACCTAGAAATAAGACAACTGAGCTTTACTCTATATTCAATTTTTAGGAATGAGAAGGTCTAGATAAAATTGGACAACTTCCTGGTCTGTGAAATCTTGACCTTTTTTGAGCCACCAGGTCAATGTCTCGATAAAGTTGGACATGACCAAGTGTTGGAGGTAAGAAGTAGGCAGATTAGGGTGGGCTTCTTTTAAATTATCAGCTAGCACGGAATAGACATGGTGTTCTAGCTCTTTATGGAGTTGACGGAGGAAGTAGTCATTTTTGGAAAATAGCAGACTGGTGATATGGTCTTGGTTTTTATGAAAATGGAGAAAGAGGTGGGCGAGGTAGTCCTCGGTTGAAATGGCTTGCTCTCTTTCAAAAAGATGATGGAAGAGGTAGCGGCAGAGCTGGTCCAGAAGAAGCTCCTTACTCTCATAGTGACAGTAAAAGGTGGATCGTCCCACATCTGCGAGATCAATGATATCCTGAACAGTAGTGGTCTCGTAGCCCTTAGCATTCAAAAGTTGTATAAAAGCTTGATAGATGGCTTTTTTGGTTTTGCTGATACGGCGGTCAATGTTAGTCATATGGACACTTAAGGCAAATTGTTCAGAACTGAATAAAGCTGACGTTTTGCTTCTATCCTTTCTTTGAGTTTTAGTGGATAATGATAATGAACAAGGTGTTCATAAATCTATTATAACAAAGGAATGAGAAATATGAAGGCAAAATATGCTGTTTGGGTGGCTTTTTTCTTAAATTTGACTTATGCCATTGTTGAGTTTATTGCAGGTGGAGTATTTGGTTCTAGCGCTGTTCTTGCTGACTCTGTGCATGACTTGGGAGATGCGATTGCAATTGGAATATCAGCTTTTTTAGAAACAATCTCCAATCGTGAAGAAGACAATCAGTACACCTTGGGCTATAAGCGGTTTAGCCTGCTAGGAGCCTTGGTAACAGCTGTGATTCTCGTAACGGGCTCTGTTCTAGTCATTTTGGAAAATGTCACGAAGATTTTGCATCCGCAACCAGTCAATGATGAGGGGATTCTCTGGTTAGGAATTATTGCGATTACTATCAATCTGTTAGCGAGTCTGGTGGTTGGTAAGGGAAAGACAAAGAATGAGTCTATTCTGAGTCTGCATTTTCTGGAAGATACGCTAGGGTGGGTAGCTGTTATCCTGATGGCGATTGTTCTTCGATTTACGGACTGGTATATCCTAGATCCTCTTTTGTCCCTTGTCATTTCTTTCTTTATTCTTTCAAAAGCCCTTCCACGTTTTTGGTCTACACTCAAGATTTTCTTGGATGCTGTGCCAGAAGGTCTTGATATCAAGCAAGTAAAGAGTGGCCTGGAGCGATTGGACAATGTGGCCAGCCTTAATCAGCTTAATCTCTGGACTATGGATGCTTTGGAAAAAAATGCCATTGTCCATGTTTGTCTAAAAGAAATGGAACATATGGAAACTTGTAAAGAGTCTATTCGAATTTTCCTAAAAGATTGTGGTTTTCAAAATATTACCATTGAAATTGATGCTGACCTAGAAACTCACCAAACCCATAAGCGAAAGGTGTGTGACTTGGAACGGAGTTATGAGCATCAACATTAGAAAAAAGTGAAAAATACTTGGGTACTATCTTATTTGGAATAGAGTAATTTCTTTATTATTTAAATATTTCAAAAATTGGTAAGAGAAGAGCATTGTATAAACTCCGGATATATGATTGTTAATGATAAAAATTTTTCGATTAGATACAAAATGCTTGACTTGGAGTCAACTCAAAGTTATATAATAAGATAAGTGAGTTAGAATAGCGTGAATTCAGTGAATGAAATGAGAGGAGGTTAGCGTGTGAATATTAAATCTGCCAGTGATTTGTTGGGAATTTCAGCGGATACGATTCGGTATTATGAACGGGTTGGTCTTGTGCCACCGATTACTCGTACTGCTACTGGGATTCGTGATTTTCAAGATCAGGATATCGAAGCGCTGGAATTTATTAAGTGTTTTCGTTCGGCGGGTGTCTCTGTAGATAGTTTAGTTGACTATATGTCGCTCTACCAAAAGGGAGATGAAACGAGAGAGGAGAGGCTTGGTATTTTAGAAGAGGAAAAGCAAAAATTAGAGGAGCGCTTGTCTCAGCTACAGACAGCTTTAAATCGTTTAAATCTCAAAATTAAACTTTATAAGGAAGGAAAATTTTAAATGAAATCAGCAGTATATACAAAGGCAGGTCAGGTTGGACTTGCTAGCATTGAACGTCCGCAAATAATAGAAGCGGATGATGTGATTATTCGTGTGGTTCGTTCGTGCGTTTGTGGTTCAGATTTATGGAGGTACCGTAATCCAGAAACGAAAGCTGGACACAAAAATAGTGGACACGAAGCGATTGGGATTGTTGAAGAAGCTGGGGAAGCCATTACGACGGTGAAACCAGGTGATTTTGTGATTGTCCCTTTTACACATGGATGTGGTGAGTGTGATGCCTGTCTTGCTGGATTTGACGGTTCTTGCGACAATCATATTGGCAATAATTTGGGGGGTGATTTTCAGGCAGAATATATTCGCTTCCACTATGCAAACTGGGCGCTGGTTAAAATCCCTGGTCAACCTTCTGACTATACAGAAGGGATGCTCAAGTCCCTTTTGACTCTTGCAGATGTCATGCCGACAGGCTATCATGCGGCGCGTGTTGCAAATGTTCAAAAAGGGGACAAGGTTGTTGTTATCGGTGATGGGGCTGTTGGTCAATGTGCTGTCATCGCGGCTAAGATGCGTGGAGCATCACAAATTATCCTTATGAGCCGTCATGAAGACCGTCAAAAGATGGCTATGGAGTCAGGTGCGACAGCTGTTGTTGCAGAACGTGGTCAAGAAGGAATTACCAAGGTGCGTGAAATCCTCGGTGGAGGAGCAGACGCAGCACTTGAATGTGTTGGTACGGAGGCTGCTATAGAACAGGCGCTAGGTGTTCTTCATAATGGAGGGCGTATGGGCTTTGTAGGAGTCCCACACTATAATAATCGTGCTCTTGGTTCGACATTTATGCAAAATATCTCTGTAGCAGGTGGGGCAGCTTCTGCTACAACATACGATAAGCAATTTTTACTAAAAGCCGTCCTTGATGGTGATATCAATCCAGGTCGCGTCTTTACTTCAAGTTATAAACTGGAAGATATCGACCAAGCCTACAAAGATATGGATGAACGTAAGACCATTAAGTCTATGATTGTAATCAAATAAAAAACGAATAGGAGTTTTAGAACTCCTATTCGTTTTTTATGTTATCCTATTCTTGATTTAGGGTACTTTCTCTTAATGTCAGTCTGGTTCCCAGCATGGTCAGGCTAGGAATTTTGCGACCGTGGAGGACTTCTTTGTTAAGAATATCCATACCTGCTCGCCCCATTTCTTCAGTATAAACTGTAATACTAGAGAGGGGAGGATAGACCTGTTTGGTCAGACTAGTGTCGTTAAAGGAAATGAGGCTGACGCGATCTGGCAGGCTGATTCCAGCTTCTTGGAGCGCACGAAGGGCACCGATGGCTAAACTATCGCTGGCTGCGAAAAATGCTGGCGGAAGTTGGTCTCCCAAGCTCTGAATGGCCTCCTTCATTAAGTCATAGCCAGACTGGGCAGTAAATCTTCCTTGAAAGACCAGTTCATCATGATAGATTCCCCTCGCTTGACTGTAGTTTTTGAAGTTTTCTAGACGCTTATCCTCAATGATTTCTTCTTGGTCTGTTGTTTCCTCAAGCCCTGTTAGAATCCCGATACGGTCCATCCCTTGACTGAGGAAATAATCGACAACCTGTTTCATGGCAGTGTAAAAGTCCGTAATAATGCAGGTATGTCCGAGGGAAAGTGTATCACTGTCTAGAAAGACCAGGGGTTTTTGGTATTCTTCAAAGGCAGAAATCTGAGCTCGGCTAAATTTTCCGATGCAGAGAATCCCAATCACTTCCTCGCTTAAGGTAAAAGGATGGTCATTAAAATAGCGCAAGATATCGTAGTCCAACTCTTGGGCTCTTTTTTCTATTCCTAGGCGAATCTGGTAGTAGTAGAGGTCGTCTAGCTCCCCTTGTTCGCTGACCCATTGAATAATGGCAATCTTTTGCTTGGGTTTATGGGACTCGCCTGTCTTGAGGTGCTTGGTGTAGCCCAGCTCTTCAGCAACGGTTAAAATACGGTGTCTGGTTTCTTCTGTAACAAATAGGCTCTGGTCGCGGTTGAGGACGCGGGATACGGTCGCGATAGAGACAGAGGCTAGCTGTGCAATGTCTTTTAAGGTAGCCATAAATCCTCCTTGATTAGGTTAGTATATCATATTTTTCTGCTTTTTACTGATATTTTAGTAAAATTTTAGTAAAAAGGATTGACCTTGGGAAATCCCTTGGATACAATAGAAGAAAACGATTACACGTTAAGGTGGCTTAACGGACAGTCAAAGGAGAAATCATATGACACAACATCTTACTACTGAAGTCCTTCGCAAAGACTTTCTTGCTGTTTTTGGTCAAGAAGCAGACCAAACCTTCTTTTCACCAGGCCGCATTAATTTGATTGGTGAACACACAGACTACAACGGTGGGCACGTTTTTCCTGCTGCTATTTCCTTGGGAACTTACGGTGCAGCTCGTAAGCGTGACGACCAAGTTTTGCGTTTCTACTCAGCTAACTTTGAGGACAAGGGCATTATCGAAGTGCCTCTCGCTGACCTCAAGTTTGAAAAAGAGCACAACTGGACCAACTATCCAAAAGGGGTTCTTCATTTCTTGCAAGAAGCTGGGCACGTGATTGACAAAGGTTTTGATTTTTATGTTTATGGGAATATCCCAAATGGTGCTGGTTTGTCTTCTTCAGCATCCTTGGAGCTCTTGACAGGAGTCGTGGCAGAGCATCTCTTTGATTTAAAACTAGACCGTTTGGATTTGGTTAAAATCGGAAAACAAACAGAAAACAACTTTATCGGAGTCAACTCTGGTATCATGGACCAATTTGCTATTGGTATGGGGGCTGACCAACGTGCTATTTACTTAGATACCAATACTTTAGAATACGACTTGGTGCCACTTGATTTGAAGGACAATGTCGTTGTTATCATGAACACCAACAAACGCCGTGAATTGGCGGACTCTAAATACAATGAACGTCGTGCTGAGTGTGAAAAAGCAGTGGAAGAATTGCAAGTTGCCTTGGATATTCAGACCCTGGGTGAATTGGACGAGTGGGCCGTTGACCAATATAGCTATCTGATTAAAGATGAAAATCGTTTGAAACGTGCTCGCCATGCTGTGCTTGAAAACCAACGTACCTTTAAAGCTCAAGCAGCCCTTCAAGCAGGTGATTTGGAAACATTTGGTCGTTTGATGAATGCGTCACACGTTTCTCTGGAGCGTGATTATGAAGTAACTGGTTTGGAATTGGATACTCTTGTTCACACAGCTTGGGCACAAGAAGGAGTTCTCGGTGCTCGTATGACAGGGGCTGGTTTTGGTGGCTGTGCCATTGCCTTGGTTCAAAAAGATACTGTTGAGGCCTTTAAGGAAGCTGTAGGCAAACACTACGAGGAAGTAGTTGGATACGCTCCAAGCTTCTATATCGCTGAAGTTGCAGGTGGCACTCGCGTCCTTGACTAGTCAAAAGGAGGCTCTATAGTGATCTTAGTAGATAAATTTGTAACACATGTCATTTCTGAAAGTTCATTTGAGGAAATGGATCGAATCTACCTGACCAACCGTGTTTTGGCACGAGTGGGAGAAGGTGTTTTGGAAGTTGAGACCAATCTGGATAAATTGATTGACCTCAAGGACCAGCTAGTTGAGGAAGCCGTTCGATTAGAGACGATTGAGGATAGTCAGACTGCGCGTGAAATCCTCGGTACTGAACTGATGGACTTGGTGACTCCTTGTCCGAGTCAGGTCAATCGTGACTTCTGGGAAGCCTATGCCTACTCTCCTGAGCAAGCGATAGAGGATTTTTATCAACTCAGTCGGAAAAATGACTACATCAAACTCAAGGCCATTGCTAAAAATATCGCTTATCGTGTTCCATCTGATTATGGAGAACTTGAAATTACCATCAATCTCTCTAAGCCTGAAAAGGATCCGAAAGAGATTGCGGTAGCCAAGTTGGTGCAAGCTAGTAATTATCCTCAGTGTCAACTTTGTTTAGAGAATGAGGGTTACCATGGTCGGATCAACCACCCAGCTCGCAGAAACCACCGGATTATCCGTTTTGAAATGGTTGGTCAGGAATGGGGGTTCCAGTATTCGCCCTATGCTTACTTTAATGAGCATTGTATCTTTTTAGATGGCCAGCATCGTCCCATGGCCATTAGTCGTCAGAGTTTTGAACGTCTGTTGGCTATCGTAGAGCAGTTTCCAGGATATTTTGCTGGATCTAATGCCGACCTGCCGATTGTGGGGGGCTCTATTCTAACTCATGATCATTATCAGGGAGGCCGTCACGTATTTCCTATGGAATTGGCTCCCTTGCAAAAGACCTTCCGATTTGCTGGTTTTGAGCAGGTCAAGGCTGGAATTATCAAGTGGCCAATGTCTGTCCTACGCTTGACTTCGGATTCCAAAGAGGATTTGATTAACTTAGCTGATAAGATTTTCCAGGAATGGCGTCAGTATTCAGATTCTAGTGTGCAGATTTTGGCAGAGACGGACGGAACACCGCATCACACCATCACACCAATTGCTCGTAAACGCGATGGACAGTTTGAGTTGGACTTGGTCTTACGAGATAATCAAACATCACCAGAACATCCTGATGGCATTTATCATCCTCACAAGGATGTCCAACATATCAAGAAGGAAAATATCGGCTTGATTGAGGTCATGGGCTTGGCTATTTTACCACCTCGTCTGAAAGAAGAGGTGGAGCAAGTCGCTAGCTATCTCGTGGGAGATGGTGATACAGTTGCCGATTATCATCAGGAATGGGCAGACCAACTCAAAGTCCAACATCCAGACCTAGCGGATAAAGAAAAAGCCCTTGAAATCGTCAAGGACTCTGTTGGTGCTATCTTTGCGCGTGTACTGGAGGATGCAGGTGTCTACAAGCAGACAGAACAAGGACAGGCAGCCTTTATGCGCTTTGTGGAGCAGGTTGGAATTTTGCCAGACTAGGAGCTTTCTCCTTGCACAGTCCTATAAAAAGTAGTATCATAGTGTCGTTTGAAATATCAGGAGGAAACAATGAAAGATTTTCATTTTGACGCTATATCTGCCTTTGAAAATTACGAAATTGAACAAATGAGAGATGGTCACGTTGTGGTGACGACCAAAGTAGTGGACTCGTCGCTCAACTACTATGGCAACGCCCATGGTGGTTATCTCTTTACCCTTTGCGACCAGATCAGCGGTTTGGTGCTCATATCTCTGGGGCTTGATGGAGTGACACTCCAATCCTCTATCAACTACCTCAAATCAGGAAAACTTGACGATGTGCTGACTATTATAGTTGCTTAGTTTCA
>NZ_VMKV01000025.1:26137-26359 GCF_013276335.1 Streptococcus sp. 2100
ATCCTTTGTAGAGGCTTATCCAGATGCTTTTTTACGGGAAATTGCGGCACATTTTGATTGTGCTGTCCCTTCAGTATGGGCAGCTTTAAAGCAGATGAAGGTCACTTCAAAAAAAGATGACGAGCTTTAAGGAACAAGACCCAGAGAAAGTCGCTGAGTTTCTTGATATTTTGGATAACCTAAACGATTTACCAATCGTATACATTGATGAAACAGGAATCG
>NZ_VMKV01000026.1:0-31143 GCF_013276335.1 Streptococcus sp. 2100
AGGCTTAGTTTAGGTTTTCGTCCCCCTTTTGCGTGTTTACCTTGATAAGCTGTTTTCAATACAGCTAACATCTCTTCAAAAGTGGTGCGCTGAACACCAACAAGACGCTTGAATCGTGCATCAGTTAGTTGTTTACTTGCTTCATAATTCATAGAACTACTATACCATGTTTTGTTTCGCAGGAAGTCTAATAAATAAAAACTCTTTAAAATTTTGTTGGGAAAATGGGAAAAGATATAAATGGAAACTTAGTATAACACTTGGAAAACTCTGTAAAAATAGTAAGTCAATTCATGCTTCGTTTTTTCTCTAGGGAAGTTGGGCGGCTATATTTCTATGACCATTTGTCGGAATAAACATCCCTGCCAAGAGTCAATAGAAATAAATTCAACGAAACTTTTGCTGTCAGATTTAGATGCCCAACTTGTCATTTATACTCTTTCATATAGGATTTTCTATAAGGATGGAAAAAAGAAGGGAAATTTGGTAAGATAGGAATATGGATTTTGAAAAAATTGAACAAGCTTATACCTATTTACTAGAGAATGTCCAAGTCATCCAAAATGATTTGACGACCAACTTTTATGACGCCTTGGTGGAGCAAAATAGCATCTATCTGGACGGTGAAACTGAGCTAAATCAGGTCAAAGACAACAATCAGGTTCTTAAACGCTTAGCGCTTCTCAAAGAAGAATGGCTCAAGACCTACCAGTTTCTCTTGATGAAGGCTGGGCAGACAGAGCCCCTGCAGGCTAATCACCAGTTTACGCCAGATGCTATTGCCTTGCTTTTGGTATTTATTGTGGAAGAGTTGTTTACAGAGGAAGAAATCACTATCCTCGAAATGGGTTCTGGCATGGGAATTCTGGGCGCTACTTTCTTGACCTCGCTTGATAAAAAGGTGGATTACTTGGGAATGGAAGTGGATGATTTGCTGATTGATTTGGCAGCTAGCATGGCAGACGTGATCGGATTGCAGGCTGGCTTTGTCCAAGGAGATGCCGTTCGTCCACAAATGCTCAAAGAAAGCGATGTGGTCATCAGCGACTTGCCGGTCGGCTATTATCCTGATGATGCCGTTGCGTCGCGTCATCAAGTTGCTTCTAGCCAAGAATATACTTACGCCCATCACTTGCTCATGGAACAAGGGCTTAAGTATCTCAAGTTAGACGGATACGCTATTTTTCTAGCTCCGAGTGATTTGTTGATCAGCCCTCAAAGTGATTTGTTAAAAGGGTGGCTGAAAGAAGAGGCGAGTCTGGTTGCTATGATTAGTCTGCCTGAAAATCTCTTTGCCAATGTCAACCAATCTAAGACTATTTTTATCTTACAGAAGAAAAATGAAATAGCAGTAGAGCCTTTTGTGTATCCACTTGCTAGCTTGCAAGATGCAAGCATTTTAATGAAATTCAAAGAAAATTTTCAAAATTGGAGCAAAGGTACTGAAATATAAAATAGATTTTGTTATAATAGTTGAAAACGCTTAAAAGAGGTAATTGATAATGACAAAAACAATCGCAATAAATGCAGGAAGTTCAAGTTTAAAATGGCAATTATACTTAATGCCAGAAGAAAAAGTATTGGCGAAAGGCTTGATTGAACGTATCGGTTTGAAAGATTCAATTTCAACTGTAAAATTTGATGGCCGTTCTGAACAACAAATTTTAGATATCGAAAATCACACACAAGCTGTTAAAATCTTATTGGATGACTTGATTCGTTTCGATATTATCAAGGCTTATGATGAGATTACAGGTGTTGGACACCGTGTTGTTGCGGGTGGAGAATATTTCAAAGAATCAACAGTTGTTGAGGGGGATGTTTTAGAAAAAGTTGAAGAGTTGAGCTTGTTGGCTCCTCTCCACAATCCAGCCAATGCAGCAGGTGTTCGTGCCTTCAAGGAATTGTTGCCAGACATTACCAGTGTAGTTGTTTTTGATACTTCCTTCCACGCAACTATGCCAGAGAAAGCTTATCGCTACCCTCTACCAACAAAATATTACACAGAAAACAAGGTTCGTAAATACGGTGCTCATGGTACAAGTCACCAGTTTGTAGCAGGAGAAGCTGCAAAACTCTTGGGACGTCCATTAGAAGACTTGAAGTTGATTACCTGTCATATTGGTAACGGAGGCTCAATTACAGCTGTGAAAGCCGGCAAATCTGTTGATACTTCTATGGGCTTCACTCCTCTGGGTGGTATTATGATGGGAACGCGTACAGGGGACATTGATCCAGCTATCATTCCTTATTTAATGCAATATACAGAGGATTTTAATACACCAGAAGATATCAGTAGTGTTCTTAATCGTGAATCGGGTCTTTTGGGAGTTTCTGCTAATTCTAGCGATATGCGTGACATAGAAGCTGCTGTAGCAGAAGGGAATCACGACGCTAGCTTGGCTTATGAAATGTATGTTGACCGTATTCAAAAACATATCGGTCAGTACCTTGCAGTACTAAACGGAGCAGATGCCATTGTTTTCACAGCAGGTGTTGGTGAAAATGCAGAAAATTTCCGTCATGATGTAATCTCAGGAATTTCGTGGTTTGGTTGTGATGTTGATGATGAAAAGAATATCTTTGGTGTGACAGGAGACATCTCAACAGATGCAGCGAAGATCCGTGTCTTGGTTATTCCAACAGATGAAGAATTAGTCATTGCCCGTGATGTTGAACGCTTGAAAAAATAAGTGAAACTAAAAAAATATTCAATACAAGGAGTTGGGAAAGTTATTTTTCCAGCTTCTTTTTTAAAACTTAACTAGCTTTGAAAGGTAGAAGTCATAGATAGCGGTGGATGATTTTAAGAAGCGTTATAGTGGATTGAGATATAGTACATTGAGTCAAGAATAGGATACATCGGTTTCTGAAATATTGTTAAAAATGAGGATGAATTTCTCAATCAATTTGTTCATATTCTATTTCAACATACTATAAAATGTGAATAAATTAATTAGCTGATTTCAATGCATTTCTAAAAATGTATTAGAAGTCGTATTGTGCTGTTGTAATTTAAATTTGCTATAAAAGTGATAAAAGATAACTTATTTCTAATTTTCGCTTAGAATGACAGGTGTCATCGATTAATATTTTATATTATGTCAATTTTTGATTGTATCCGCTTACAATTTATGCTATAATAGTACAGTAATAAGTTATAAGAGCTGTTGTATCGTTCTTGGTTTATAGTTATGGAGGTAACATCATGGGTACTATTATGGAATTTGCAACAGAAAAACAGATTGAATCATTTCTTTCAACTTGTCATATCGAGGGACAAAGGAATTTTCTGATGGCTTTTAAGAAAAAGACATGGCTGAAATCCTTTATTGATTTTTTCATTATAGGAGGAGTCTACTATGTTCAGTCGAGTGTGAAGCCAAAGATTATGTCATTCACATCTAAGGGGATTTACTTGATGGACATTAGTGATGTAACTGAAAATCGGCCTAATCAAGTCATTGAAATGTCCTGAAGTCAAGTTGAAGATTTTAGTTATAACACAGTCTTGAACACAGTTAGAATTAAATGGCACTATCAAAGTGAACAGTACATCTTTTCAGTAGATGTAGGTAATATCAGTCAACATTTAGGACAGTATCAATTTAACAAACAACATTATGACTATTTAGCACAACACGATTTCTTTCAGAAAGAGTGAATGAGATGAAAAAGATAATTACAAAATGTATTGTTATTGCTACGACTTTGCTTATTATGGTACCGAGTTTTATAGGGATTGCATACGCTAATGAAACAAAGGTTCCAAATACAACTGTAGAGTATATTGATGTTGCCGAAGTAGAGAAGGATTTGAAATTCTTGTTTACAGAAGCGACGAGTTATGAGAATGGCGTTCTTTATGTTAATAAAGAATTATTGACAGAACGCTATGGCACTTTAGCACCGTATATTGTAATGGGCATTGAACGTATTTATACAGAGCCTAATTTGGTTCAAAACTTGCAAGCCTCTTTACAAGATAGAGATTTTGTTTCATGTATGCGTGATGAGTTGATTGGTATGATTCCAGGTATGGAACTTGTTGATTTAATGAGAGGGGACATTATCAGTTATATTCAAGGTAAAATGTGGGGCAAAGCTGCCTCATATATAGCAATGGAACTTGCTAAATTTGGCATGAAGAGTAACGTTGCAGGAATCGTTGCACAATTAGGAATCTCTGCTGGAAAATGTGCTATTTGGGGTTAGTTATGCTTAAATACTTGTAATTAAGAATGTTAAAATGATAATTCTGTCTTTAATGAATGTGATAAAGTGGTTGGAAAATAAATTTTCTAACCATTTTGTCGTTTTTAGTGTTTACAGGGAAAATGACTTCAAATTTTTTAAGTTTTAAGTATAGACTGTTACGGGAACGGTAGACATTGTGACAATAAGAAAGAGAATGAAAGCACGACGAAAAGGATTAAAAAATAAACAAGAGAATATTGGT
This sequence comes from Streptococcus sp. 2100, assembly GCF_013276335.1. Taxonomy (NCBI): domain Bacteria; kingdom Bacillati; phylum Bacillota; class Bacilli; order Lactobacillales; family Streptococcaceae; genus Streptococcus; species Streptococcus sp. 2100. The sequence goes on from NZ_VMKV01000026.1 coordinate 4,460, forward strand.
AGAATTGTCCAAAACCTTGCTATGATTGGCTTTTTTGAAAAATATGGTATAATAGTAGTAATTTAATAGATGGAGTTGAGTTTTGAAGAAAAACTTTCGTGTAAAAAGAGAGAAAGATTTTAAGGCGATTTTCAAGGAGGGGACAAGTTTTGCTAATCGTAAATTTGTTGTCTACCAACTAGAAAACCAGAAAAACCATTTTCGAGTAGGTCTATCAGTCAGCAAAAAACTGGGGAATGCCGTCACTAGAAATCAAATCAAGCGACGAATTAGACATATTATCCAGAATGTAAAAGGGAGTCTGGTAGAAGATGTCGACTTTGTTGTCATTGCTCGAAAAGGAGTCGAAACCTTGGGATACGCAGAGATGGAGAAAAATCTACTCCACGTATTAAAATTATCAAAGATTTACCAGGAAGGAAATGGGAGTGAAAAAGAAACTACAGTTGACTAGTTTGCTAGGACTGTCTCTATTTATCATGACAGCCTGTGCGACTAATGGGACAACTAGCGATATTACAGCCGAATCGGCTGATTTTTGGAGTAAATTTGTTTACTTCTTTGCGGAAATCATTCGCTTTTTATCGTTTGATATCAGTATCGGAGTGGGGATTATTCTCTTTACGGTCTTGATTCGTACAGTCCTCTTGCCAGTCTTTCAAGTGCAAATGGTGGCTTCTAGAAAAATGCAAGAAGCTCAACCACGCATTAAGGCGCTTCGAGAACAATATCCAGGTCGAGATATGGAGAGCAGAACCAAGCTAGAGCAAGAAATGCGTAAAGTCTTTAAAGAAATGGGTGTCAGACAGTCAGATTCTCTTTGGCCGATTTTGATTCAGATGCCGGTTATTTTGGCCTTGTTCCAAGCTCTATCAAGAGTTGACTTTTTGAAGACAGGTCATTTCTTATGGATTAACCTTGGTGGTATGGATACAACCCTTGTTCTCCCGATTTTAGCAGCAGTATTTACCTTTTTAAGTACTTGGTTGTCCAACAAAGCCTTGTCTGAGCGTAATGGCGCTACGACTGCGATGATGTATGGGATTCCAGTCTTGATTTTTATCTTTGCAGTTTATGCGCCAGGTGGAGTCGCCCTATACTGGACAGTGTCCAATGCTTACCAAGTCTTGCAAACCTATTTCTTGAACAATCCATTCAAGATTATCGCAGAGCGAGAGGCAGTAGTTCAGGCACAGAAAGATTTGGAAAATAGAAAAAGAAAAGCCAAGAAAAAGGCTCAGAAAACGAAATAATAAGGAGGAATCTGGTAATGGTAGTATTTACAGGTTCAACTGTTGAAGAAGCGATCCAGAAAGGATTGAAAGAATTAGATATTCCAAGGAAGAAGGCACATATTAAAGTCATTTCTAGGGAGAAAAAAGGCTTTCTTGGTTTATTTGGTAAAAAACCAGCCCAAGTGGACATTGAAGCGATTAGTGAAACGACTGTTGTCAAAGCAAACCAACAGGCAGTAAAAGGCGTTCCGAAAAAAATCAATGATTTGAACGAGCCTGTGAAGACGGTGAGTGAAGCAACTGTTGATTTGGGTCATGTTGTAGAGGCAATTAAAAAGATTGAAGAGGAAGGCCAAGGTATTTCTGATGAAGTCAAGGCTGAAATCTTAAAACATGAAAGACATGCCAGCACTATCTTGGAAGAAACTGGTCACATTGAGATTTTAAATGAACTTCAAATCGAGGAAGCGATGAGGGAAGAAGCGGGCGCTGATGACCTTGAAACTGAGCAAGACCAAACTGAAAATCAAGACTTGACAGAGATGGGCTTGAAAGTTGAACCGAGCTTTGATATTGTCCAGGTGGCTACGGATGTGACTGCCTATGTTCAAGCAATTGTGGATGACATGGATGTTGAAGCTACACTTTCAAATGATTATAACCGTCGTAGTATCAATTTGCAAATTGACACTAACGAACCAGGTCGTATTATCGGCTACCATGGTAAAGTCTTGAAGGCCTTGCAACTGTTGGCTCAAAATTATCTTTACAACCGCTATTCAAGAACTTTCTACATTACTATCAATGTCAATGATTATGTTGAACACCGTGCAGAAGTCTTGCAGACCTATGCGCAAAAATTGGCGACTCGTGTTTTAGAAGAAGGACGCAGTCATCAAACAGATCCAATGTCGAATAGTGAACGCAAGATTATCCACCGTATTATTTCACGTATGGATGGCGTGACCAGTTACTCTGAGGGTGATGAGCCAAATCGCTATGTCGTTGTAGATACAGAATAAGTAAAATCAGGCTTGACCTGATTTTTTGCTAGCTAGAGGAGATGAAACGGATGTTGAATAAGATAAGAGACTATTTAGATTTTGCTGGTTTGCAGTACCGTAATCCTGATAAAGCGGGAGCAGAACGAGAGAAGATGCTGGAATTCCGCCACAAAGGTCAAGAGGCACGAAAGGCTTTTACAGAACTGGCTAAAGTATTTCAAGCAAGCCATCCAGAATGGGAACTACAACAGACTAGCCAGTGGATGAATCAGGTGCAACGTTTACGACCACATTTTTGGGTTTATTTACAGAGAGACGGACAAGTGACAGAACCTATGATGGCCTTACGTTTGTATGGGATATCTACTGACTTTGGAATTTCTTTGGAAGTCAGTTTCATCGAACGTAAGAAGGATGAGCAAACTTTAGAGAAACAGGCCAAGATTTTAGACATTCCAACCGTTAAAGGAATTTATTATCTAGCCTACTCTGATGGCCAAAGTCAACGGTGGGAGGCGAACGAAGAAAATCGTCGCACTTTAGTCGAGAAGATAGGCAGCCAAGAAGTCCGTAAAGTTTTAGTGAAGGCAGACGTTCCTGTGACAGAAAATTCGTCTGAAGAAGAAATCGTAGAAGGCTTATTGAAGTCTTATTCTAAAATTCTTCCCTATTATCTAGCTACGAGAAAATAAGATAATTTGTAAAACATCATAAATCATACAGTCCAAGAGTGAACAGTCCGCTGTGTAATTCTTGGTCTTTTTGTTTGCGCTTTCGCATTATATAATAAACTTACAAAAACAATTCAAAAGGAGAACAATTATGGAAGTCGTTTCAAGTGTTCTAAATTGGTTTTCTAGCAATATTTTGCAGAATCCCGCATTTTTCGTAGGTTTATTGGTGTTGATAGGATACGCACTTTTGAAAAAACCTGCCCATGACGTTTTCTCAGGGTTTGTTAAAGCAACAGTAGGGTATATGTTGCTTAACGTGGGTGCTGGTGGTTTGGTTACAACCTTCCGTCCAATCTTAGCAGCCCTTAACTACAAATTCCAAATTGGTGCAGCGGTTATCGACCCTTACTTTGGACTTGCTGCAGCAAACAACAAAATTGCAGCAGAGTTTCCAGATTTTGTTGGAACTGCAACTACAGCTCTATTGATTGGTTTCGGAATAAATATCTTGCTCGTAGCTCTTCGAAAGATTACGAAGGTAAGAACCCTCTTTATTACTGGTCACATCATGGTACAACAAGCTGCAACAGTATCTCTTATGGTTCTATTCTTAGTACCACAATTGCGCAATGCTTACGGTACAGCAGCGATTGGTATCATCTGTGGACTTTACTGGGCAGTTAGTTCAAATATGACTGTTGAGGCAACTCAACGCTTGACTGGTGGTGGCGGATTTGCGATTGGTCACCAACAGCAATTTGCAATCTGGTTTGTAGATAAAGTAGCAGGACGCTTTGGTAAGAAAGAAGAAAGTTTAGACAATCTTAAATTACCTAAGTTCCTCTCAATCTTCCACGATACAGTTGTTGCATCTGCTACCTTGATGCTCGTATTCTTCGGAGTCATTCTTTTAATCTTGGATCCAGACATTATGTCTAATAAAGAAGTCATCACTTCAGGAACTCTATTCAATCCTGCTAAACAAGATTTCTTTATGTACATTATCCAAACAGCCTTTACCTTCTCAGTTTACCTGTTCGTTTTGATGCAAGGTGTCCGAATGTTCGTATCTGAGTTGACAAACGCCTTCCAAGGTATTTCAAACAAATTGTTGCCAGGTTCATTCCCAGCGGTTGACGTTGCAGCTTCTTATGGATTTGGTTCTCCAAATGCTGTCTTGTCAGGATTTACCTTTGGTTTGATTGGTCAATTGATTACAATTGTTTTGCTCATCGTCTTTAAAAATCCGATTCTTATTATTACAGGATTTGTACCAGTGTTCTTTGACAATGCAGCCATTGCGGTCTACGCTGATAAACGCGGCGGATGGAAAGCGGCTGTTATCCTTTCCTTTATATCAGGTGTCCTTCAAGTTGCTCTAGGAGCTCTTTGTGTGGCTCTTCTCGATTTGGCATCTTATGGTGGCTACCATGGAAATATCGACTTTGAATTCCCATGGCTTGGATTTGGATATATCTTCAAATACCTTGCTATTGTTGGTTATGTACTTGTGTGTCTCTTCTTGCTTGTTATTCCTCAACTTCAATTTGCCAAAGCAAAAGATAAAGAGAAATATTACAACGGTGAAGTTCAAGAAGAAGCTTAGTATCTAGAAAAGGAGAAATAAAATGGTTAAAGTATTAGCAGCGTGCGGAAATGGAATGGGTTCATCAATGGTTATCAAGATGAAGGTTGAAAATGCTCTCCGTAAGCTTAATCAAACAGATTTTACAGTCAATTCATGCAGTGTCGGTGAAGCTAAAGGTTTAGCAGTAGGATATGACATCGTAATCGCTTCCCTTCATTTGATTCAAGAATTGGAAGGGCGAACTAATGGGAAGTTAATTGGGCTTGATAACTTGATGGATGATAAAGAAATCACCGAAAAACTCAGTCAAGCACTACAGTAAAAGGTTGGAGGGGGCTGGACAGAAACTGAGAGTTATCGTTTCTGTCCTTCTCCCTCTTTAAATAAAGGAGGCAGATATGAATTTAAAACAAGCTTTAATTGACAATGACTCGATCCGACTAGGTTTAGAGGCTAAGGATTGGAAAGAAGCAGTCAAGGTAGCAGTAGATCCCTTGATTGAAAGTGGGGCAATTTTGCCAGAGTATTACGATGCTATCATTGAATCGACTGAAGAGTATGGGCCTTACTATATCTTGATGCCAGGTATGGCTATGCCCCACGCTAGACCTGAAGCTGGTGTGCAAAGTGATGCCTTTTCATTGATTACCTTACAAAATCCTGTTGTATTTTCAGATGGGAAAGAGGTATCTGTTTTGTTGGCACTAGCAGCAACAAGCTCAAAAATTCACACAAGTGTAGCCATTCCACAAATTATTGCCCTGTTTGAATTAGAAGATTCTATTGCACGTTTACAGGCTTGCCAGACTAAAGAAGATGTCTTGGCTATGATTGAAGAATCTAAGGATAGCCCTTATCTCGAAGGATTGGATTTGGAAAGTTAGAAAGAGGAATAAAGAAATGACAAAAAGAATACCTAATTTACAAGTTGCATTAGACCATTCAGACTTGCAAGGAGCGATTAAAGCAGCTGTTTCTGTTGGTCAGGAAGTAGATATTATCGAAGCTGGAACTGTTTGCTTGCTTCAAGTTGGAAGTGAACTGGCTGAAGTCTTGCGTAGCCTTTTCCCAGATAAGATTATTGTGGCAGACACAAAATGTGCTGATGCTGGTGGAACAGTTGCTAAAAATAATGCGGTTCGTGGAGCAGACTGGATGACTTGTATCTGTTGTGCAACCATCCCTACTATGGAAGCAGCTCTAAAGGCTATCAAGACTGAACGAGGGGAACGAGGCGAAATCCAGATCGAGCTTTATGGCGATTGGACTTTTGAACAAGCTCAGCTTTGGCTAGATGCAGGTATCTCACAAGCTATCTATCACCAATCTCGTGATGCCCTTCTTGCTGGTGAAACTTGGGGTGAAAAAGACCTTAATAAGGTTAAAAAACTCATTGACATGGGCTTCCGAGTTTCTGTAACCGGTGGTCTAGATGTAGATACTCTCAAACTCTTTGAAGGCGTTGATGTCTTTACCTTTATCGCAGGTCGTGGAATTACGGAGGCTGCGGATCCAGCAGGAGCAGCGCGTGCCTTCAAGGATGAAATCAAACGAATTTGGGGGTAAACCATGGCACGTCCGATTGGAATTTATGAGAAGGCAACCCCGACACACTTTACTTGGCTAGAACGTTTAAATTTTGCCAAGGAGTTAGGCTTTGATTTTGTCGAGATGTCTATTGATGAACGTGACGAGCGTTTAGTAAGACTTGACTGGAGCAAGGAAGAGCGCTTGGAAGTTGTCAAAGCGATTTATGAAACTGGTGTTCGTATTCCTTCTATCTGTTTTTCAGGCCATCGTCGCTACCCATTGGGATCAAAAGATCCAGTTCTAGAGGAAAAATCTCTAGAACTCATGAAAAAATGTATCGAATTAGCTCAAGACTTGGGAGTTCGTACGATTCAATTAGCTGGTTACGATGTTTACTATGAGGAAAAGTCACCCCAGACACGCCAACGTTTTATCAAAAATTTGAGAAAAGCCTGTGACTGGGCTGAAGAAGCTCAGGTGGTACTTGCTATTGAAATTATGGATGATCCTTTCATCAATAGCATCGAAAAATATTTGGCTATAGAAAAAGAGATTGACTCTCCCTTCCTCTTTGTATATCCAGATATTGGTAATGTGTCTGCATGGCATAATGATATCTATAGTGAGTTTTATCTTGGTCATCATGCCATCGCAGCTCTCCATCTCAAGGATACTTATGCAGTGACAGAAAGTTCAAAGGGCCAGTTCCGAGATGTACCTTTCGGGCAAGGTTGTGTCAAATGGGAAGAAGCTTTCGATATTTTAAAGGAAACCAATTATAATGGACCTTTCCTAATCGAAATGTGGTCTGAAAATTGTGAAACAGTAGAAGAAACACGCGCAGCCATTCAAGAGGCGCAAGCTTTTCTCTATCCACTCATTAAGAAAGCAGGTTTGATGTAAGATGAATCAAGTAATCAATGCTATGCGTAAACGAGTCTGTGATGCCAATCAATCATTGCCAAAACATGGACTTGTCAAATTTACCTGGGGGAATGTATCGGAAGTCAATCGCGAACTCGGTGTCATTGTTATCAAACCATCAGGCGTGGATTATGACGAATTGACACCTGAAAACATGGTAGTGACTGATCTAGATGGTAAGATCCTAGAAGGGGATTTAAGACCATCTTCCGACCTCCCAACTCATGTGCAATTATATAAGGCTTGGTCAGAAATTGGTAGTGTGGTTCACACCCATTCGACAGAAGCTGTTGGTTGGGCTCAGGCAGGTCGTGATATTCCTTTCTACGGAACAACCCATGCAGATTATTTCTACGGTTCAATCCCTTGCGCCCGTAGTTTGACCAAGGACGAAGTAGAAGTGGCCTATGAAAAAGATACTGGCCTGGTTATCGTAGAAGAGTTTGAACATCGCGGACTTAACCCGGTTGAAGTACCAGGAATTGTTGTACGCAATCACGGTCCATTCACCTGGGGCAAAAATCCAGAGAATGCTGTTTATCACTCTGTCGTACTAGAGGAAGTATCAAAGATGAATCGCTTTACAGAACAAATCAATCCAAGAGTTGGACCTGCTCCCCAGTACATACTAGAAAAACACTACCAACGTAAACATGGACCAAATGCTTATTATGGTCAAAAGTAAGAACGATGAAGGAGGAGAAAAAGATAAATTTAGCTCCTCTTTTTACATTTGATTTTTATTGAGAGTAAAGTTGGAGTTGAAGTAATTTTGAAAGATTTTTTAGAAATAGCGCTTGATATATATGGTAAAATAAAAAGAATTGCTGTGATATCAATAGATTTGGGGGATTTTTTAATATGGTACTGGATAAGGCAAGTTGTGATTTGCTTCAATATTTGATGGATCAAGAAACGTCCAAAACGATTATGGCGATTTCGAAAGATTTGAAAGAGTCAAGAAGGAAAATTTATTATCACATTGACAAAATCAATGCTGCTCTGGTTGACGAGGCGCTTCACATCATTAGTATTCCACGAATTGGTATTCACTTAACGGAAGAGCAGAGAGATGCTTGTTGTAAACTATTATCGGAAGTAGATTCGTACGATTATATCATGAGTGCGCATGAACGTATGATGATAATGTTACTATGGATAGGTATTTCTAAAGAACGTATTACGATTGAAAAATTGATAGAGTTAACAGAGGTATCTAGGAATACTGTTCTCAATGATTTGAATAGTATTCGTTATCAACTAACTTTGGAACAATATCAGGTGATCTTGCAAGTGAGCAAGTCACAGGGATACCACCTTCATGCCCACCCTCTTAATAAAATTCAGTATCTTCAATCGCTTCTATATCATATTTTTATGGAAGAAAATGCCACTTTTGTATCTATTTTAGAAGATAAGATGAAAGAGAGGTTAGATGATTAGTGTTTGCTTTCTGTTGAAATGAACCAATTTTTTAAGGAACAGGTTCCTTTAGTTGAACAAGATTTAGGGAAGAAAATAAACCATCATGAAATAACTTTTATGTTGCAGGTTCTACCTTATTTGCTGTTAAGCTGTCATAATGTTGAACAGTATCAAGAAAGACATCAGGATATAGAGAAAGAATTTTCTTTGATAAGAAAAAGAATAGAGTATCAGGTGTCTAAGAAGCTAGGAGAACGGTTGTTTCAAAAGTTTGAAATTTCTTTGTCAGGACTTGAAGTTTCTCTTGTAGCTGTTCTCCTCCTCTCCTATCGTAAAGATTTGGATATTCATGCAGAAAGTGATGATTTTCGGCAATTAAAACTTGCTTTAGAAGAATTTATCTGGTATTTTGAATCACAAATCCGAATGGAGATTGAGAACAAGGATGATTTGTTACGAAATTTGATGATCCACTGTAAAGCCTTGTTATTTAGAAAGACTTACGGTATTTTTTCTAAAAATCCTCTAACAAAACAAATTCGATCCAAGTATGGAGAATTATTTTTAGTCACTAGAAAATCTGCGGAAATTTTAGAAGGAGCATGGTTTATTCGGCTAACAGACGATGATATTGCCTATTTGACGATTCATATTGGAGGATTTTTAAAGTATACACCATCGTCTCAAAAAAATATGAAAAAAGTTTATCTTGTTTGTGATGAAGGTGTTGCGGTTTCGAGACTTTTGCTGAAACAATGCAAACTTTATTTTCCAAATGAGCAAATTGACACTGTATTTACAACAGAACAATTTAAGAGTGTGGAAGATATTGCACAAGTTGATGTAGTGATTACTACTAATGATGATTTGGATAGCAGATTTCCGATTTTAAGGGTTAATCCTATCCTTGAAGCAGAAGATATTTTGAGAATGCTAGACTATCTTAAACACAATATATTTGGTAATGAGGGCAAAAGTTTCAGTGAAAATCTTTCTAGTCTTATTTCGTCTTATATTGCAGACAGCAAGTTGGCTAGTAAGTTCCAAGAAGAGGTTCAAACACTTATAAATCAAGAAATAGTAGTTCAAGCTTTTTTGGAAGATATTTGAAGGACAGTCCAATGATGAACACAAACCTGTGTTTTTCTTGGTCTTTTTTAGTGTTTTGAAGGGTGGTATACTAATCTCAAAGATAACAATTATATCCAAAGGAGGCGACATATGCCAAACGTCAAAGAAATTACAAGAGAGTCATGGATTTTAGCCACTTTCCCAGAGTGGGGAACATGGTTGAACGAAGAAATCGAAGAAGAAGTCGTACCTGAAGGCAACTTTGCCATGTGGTGGCTAGGCAACTGTGGTACTTGGATTAAGACACCAGCTGGTGCTAACGTTGTCATGGACCTTTGGTCAAACCGTGGAAAATCAACCAAAAAAGTGAAAGATATGGTTCGTGGGCACCAAATGGCAAATATGGCAGGTGTTCGTAAGTTGCAACCAAACTTGCGTGTTCAGCCAATGGTTATCGATCCATTTGCTATCAACGAACTAGACTATTACTTAGTTTCACACTTCCACAGTGATCATATCGACCCATACACAGCTGCAGCAATTCTCAACAATCCTAAGTTAGAGCATGTTAAGTTTATCGGTCCTTACCACTGTGGACGAATCTGGGAAGGATGGGGGGTTCCAAAAGAACGTATCATCGTTGTGAAGCCAGGTGACACTATCGAATTAAAAGATATGAAGATTCATGCAGTAGAATCATTTGACCGTACTTGCTTGGTAACTCTCCCAGTGAACGGTGCTGATGAGACAGGCGGTGAACTTGCTGGCTTGGCTGTTACAGATGAAGAAATGGCTCAAAAGGCTGTTAACTATATCTTTGAAACACCAGGTGGAACCATCTATCATGGTGCAGATTCTCACTTCTCAAACTATTTTGCAAAACATGGTAAAGACTTTAAAATTGATGTTGCTTTGAATAACTATGGTGAAAATCCGGTAGGTATCCAAGACAAAATGACATCTATCGACCTTCTTCGTATGGCAGAAAATCTGCGTACCAAAGTCATTATCCCAGTTCACTATGATATCTGGTCTAACTTCATGGCTTCTACTAATGAGATTCTAGAACTTTGGAAAATGCGAAAAGATCGCTTGCAATACGATTTCCATCCATTTATCTGGGAAGTTGGCGGTAAGTATACTTATCCTCAAGATCAACACTTAGTAGAATACCATCATCCACGTGGTTTTGACGATTGTTTTGAACAAGACTCTAACATTCAATTTAAAGCTTTGCTATAATATAAAAATATTCTTTGGAGGTTATCCGTATGTTGCATGATACGGATAATTTTCATATAATAGTAGAATAGAATGTGTGATTCAATAATCACCTCAAATAGAAAGGAAATTCTATGTCAAATCTATCTGTTAATGCAATTCGTTTCCTAGGTATTGACGCCATCAACAAAGCCAACTCAGGTCATCCAGGTGTGGTTATGGGAGCGGCTCCGATGGCTTACAGCCTCTTTACAAAACAACTTCATATCAATCCAGCTCAACCAAACTGGATTAACCGCGACCGCTTTATTCTTTCAGCAGGTCATGGTTCAATGCTCCTTTATGCTCTTCTTCACCTTTCTGGTTTTGAAGATGTTAGTATGGATGAAATCAAGAGTTTCCGTCAATGGGGTTCAAAAACACCAGGTCACCCAGAATTTGGTCATACGGCAGGGATTGATGCTACGACAGGTCCTCTAGGGCAAGGGATTTCAACTGCTACTGGTTTTGCCCAAGCAGAACGTTTCTTGGCAGCCAAATATAACCGTGAAGGCTACAATATCTTTGACCACTATACTTACGTTATCTGTGGAGACGGAGACTTGATGGAAGGTGTCTCAAGCGAGGCAGCTTCATACGCAGGTTTGCAAAAACTGGATAAGTTGGTTGTTCTTTATGATTCAAATGATATCAACTTGGATGGTGAGACAAAGGATTCCTTTACAGAAAGTGTTCGTGACCGTTACAATGCCTACGGTTGGCATACTGCCTTGGTTGAAAATGGAACAGACTTGGAAGCCATCCATGCTGCTATCGAAACAGCAAAAGCTTCAGGCAAGCCATCTTTGATTGAAGTGAAGACGGTTATTGGATACGGTTCTCCAAACAAACAAGGAACTAATGCTGTACACGGCGCCCCTCTTGGAGCAGATGAAACTGCATCAACTCGTCAAGCCCTCGGTTGGGACTACGAACCATTTGAAATTCCAGAACAAGTATATGCTGATTTCAAAGAACATGTTGCAGACCGTGGCGCATCAGCTTATCAAGCTTGGACTAAATTAGTTGCAGATTATAAAGAAGCTCATCCAGAACTGGCTGCAGAAGTAGAAGCCATCATCGACGGACGTGATCCAGTCGAAGTGACTCCAGCAGACTTCCCAGCTTTAGAAAATGGTTTTTCTCAAGCAACTCGTAATTCAAGTCAAGACGCCTTGAATGTTGTGGCAGCTAAATTACCAACCTTCCTAGGTGGATCAGCTGACCTAGCTCACTCAAACATGACTTATATCAAGACTGACGGACTTCAAGACGATGCCAATCGCTTGAACCGCAACATTCAGTTTGGTGTTCGTGAATTTGCAATGGGAACGATCTTGAACGGGATGGCTCTTCACGGTGGACTTCGTGTATACGGTGGTACTTTCTTCGTCTTCTCTGACTATGTGAAAGCAGCTGTTCGCTTGTCAGCCTTACAAGGACTTCCTGTGACTTATGTCTTTACCCACGATTCAATCGCAGTTGGGGAAGACGGTCCAACTCATGAACCAGTTGAACACTTAGCCGGTCTTCGTGCTATGCCAAATCTAAATGTTTTCCGTCCAGCAGATGCGCGTGAAACGCAAGCAGCTTGGTACCTTGCAGTGACAAGTGAGAAAACACCAACTGCCCTTGTCTTGACACGCCAGAACTTGATTGTTGAAGATGGAACAGACTTCGACAAGGTTGCAAAAGGTGCCTATGTTGTCTATGAAAATGCAGCAGACTTTGATACGATCTTGATTGCGACAGGTTCAGAGGTTAATCTTGCTGTCTCAGCTGCCAAAGAATTGGCTAGTCAAGGTGCAAAAGTCCGCGTAGTCAGCATGCCATCTACAGATGTCTTTGATAAACAAGATACAGCATACAAGGAAGAAATTCTTCCAAATGCAGTCCGCCGTCGTGTTGCAGTCGAAATGGGTGCAACTCAAAGCTGGTACAAATACGTTGGTCTTGATGGTGCCGTTCTAGGTATTGATACCTTCGGAGCCTCTGCCCCAGCACCAAAAGTATTGGCAGAATATGGCTTTACTGTAGAAAATCTTGTAAAAGTTGTTCAAAACTTGAAATAATCCTAAAAATCAGGGCGCAAGCTCTGGTTTTTCTTACTAGAAAAGCAAGGTACAATCTTGTAAAAGTAACTGAAATTTGATATAGTAGTTCTATGTAAAAGACAAAGGAGAATATAATGGAATCACAATATACATTTTTAATCATTCTTGTGGCTATGGTGGGCTTGATGTTCTTTACGCAACGCTCTCAAAAGAAACAAGCACAAAAGCGTATGGAAAGCTTGAATAAATTACAAAAAGGCTATGAAGTGATTACAATCGGGGGCCTTTATGGAACAGTCGATGAAGTAGATACGGAGAAGGGAACAATTGTTCTTGACGTAGATGGAGTTTACTTGACTTTTGAACTAGCTGCTATCAAGACAGTATTACCGCTGAAAGAAACAGCTTCACTAGAAGGCGCAATTGAAAAATAAGACGGGATCACGAACTCCCGTTTTTCTATAAAAGAAAGGAAGTGGGATGAAAAAATTAGTCTTTGTCTGTCTGGGAAATATTTGCCGTAGCCCTATGGCCGAGTTTGTTATGAAATCAATGACAGATAACTACGAAATCCAAAGTCGAGCAACTTCCTCTTGGGAACATGGCAATCCGATTCATAAGGGGACTCAGGGAATTTTTCAACAGTATGAGATTCCTCATGACAAGAACAAGACATCGCTTCAGATTAGTAAGGAAGATTTTGAAGCCTTTGATTATATTATCGGAATGGACGCTTCAAATATTTCTGACTTACGTCAGATGTGTCCAGCAGACTGTCAAGATAAGATTTGCTCATTTGCATCTGAAAGTGTTCCAGACCCTTGGTATACAGGAGATTTTGAGGAAACCTATCGACGTGTTCAGGAGGGTTGTCAAGCATGGTTAGAACGTTTAGAAAAGGAGAGTGAAGGTGGAAAATCTTAAGAATTTTTATGAAAAGTATCGAGTGTATCTGACTCGTCCACGTTTAGAGCTTTTAGCAGTAGTTACCATTGTTTTTTGTGCTGTACTCGTCTTTTTTCTAAATATTCCCGGAAAAGGTGTTCTAAAGCTTGATAATGGAACGATTGTTTACGATGGCAGTCTTGTCCGTGGTAAAATGAATGGGCAAGGTACCATTACCTTCCAAAATGGAGACCAATATACAGGTGGCTTCAACAATGGAGCCTTCAATGGAAAAGGTACTTTTCAATCTAAAGAAGGTTGGACCTACGAAGGTGATTTTGTAAATGGTCAGGCTGAAGGAAAAGGAAAACTAACAACAGAACAAGAAGTTGTTTATGAAGGGACTTTTAAACAAGGGGTTTTTCAACAAAAATAAAGCCTCCTTATCAAAGGAGGTATTGTTAGAAGTTTTAAGTAAGCGCTTACTTGCAAATCCTTTTCTTTCCAAATCCCTCTTCCAAGCAAGTTTGTGAAATAAAAAATATTTGAAATAAATTTCACAAACTTCAAAGATAAAACCTGATAAGAAAAGAAAATGAGAAAAGTTTCACAAGAGTTTAAAAATTCTTTGTGAAATGTTTATGAAACTGTTTACAAAGTTGAAATAATGCGTTATAATAAACTTGTGAAAAAATTAACAAAGGATATCGATCCTTGAAAGCTATGGAGGAAAATATGGCTGATAAAAAAACTGTGACACCAGAGGAAAAGAAACTCGTTGCTGAAAAACACGTAGATGAGTTGGTTCAAAAAGCTCTAGTTGCCCTTGAAGAAATGCGTAAATTGGATCAAGAGCAAGTTGACTACATCGTTGCCAAAGCATCAGTAGCAGCTTTGGATGCCCACGGAGAATTGGCTTTACATGCCTTTGAAGAAACAGGACGTGGTGTATTTGAAGATAAAGCAACTAAGAACTTGTTTGCCTGTGAACACGTAGTAAACAACATGCGCCACACTAAGACAGTTGGCGTTATCGAAGAAGACGATGTAACAGGATTGACTCTTATTGCTGAACCAGTTGGTGTTGTTTGTGGTATTACTCCAACAACCAACCCAACTTCAACAGCTATTTTCAAATCATTGATTGCTTTGAAAACACGTAATCCAATCGTCTTTGCCTTCCACCCATCAGCTCAAGAGTCATCAGCTCACGCAGCTCAAATCGTTCGTGATGCAGCTATCGCAGCTGGTGCTCCTGAAAACTGTGTGCAATGGATTACTCAACCATCTATGGAAGCAACAAGTGCCCTTATGAACCACGAAGGTGTTGCGACAATCCTTGCAACAGGTGGTAATGCCATGGTTAAGGCGGCTTACTCATGTGGTAAACCAGCTCTTGGGGTAGGTGCCGGAAACGTTCCAGCTTATGTTGAAAAATCAGCAAACATTCGTCAAGCAGCACACGATATCGTCATGTCTAAATCATTTGATAATGGTATGGTCTGTGCATCTGAACAAGCGGTTATCATTGATAAAGAAATTTACGATGAATTTGTAGCAGAGTTCAAATCTTACCACACTTACTTTGTAAACAAAAAAGAAAAAGCTCTTCTTGAAGAATTCTGTTTCGGCGTGAAAGCAAACAGCAAAAACTGTGCTGGTGCAAAATTGAACGCTGACATCGTTGGTAAACCAGCAACTTGGATTGCAGAACAAGCAGGATTTACAGTTCCAGAAGGAACAAACATTCTTGCTGCAGAATGTAAAGAAGTTGGTGAAAACGAGCCATTGACTCGTGAAAAATTGTCACCAGTTATCGCAGTTTTGAAATCTGAAAGCCGTGAAGATGGTATTACTAAGGCTCGTCAAATGGTTGAATTTAACGGTCTTGGTCACTCGGCAGCCATCCATACAGCTGACGAAGAATTGACTAAAGAATTTGGTAAAGCTGTTAAAGCTATTCGTGTTATCTGTAACTCACCTTCTACTTTCGGTGGTATCGGGGACGTTTACAATGCCTTCTTGCCATCATTGACACTTGGATGTGGTTCTTACGGACGCAACTCAGTTGGGGATAACGTTAGTGCCATTAACCTCTTGAATATCAAAAAAGTCGGAAGACGGAGAAATAATATGCAGTGGTTTAAAGTTCCTTCAAAAATTTACTTCGAACGCAATTCTATCCAATACCTTCAAACATGTGAAGATATTGAACGCGTTCTGATTGTTACAGACAAATCTATCGAAAAACTCGGTTTCGTTCAACGTGTTATCGATCAATTGAACGCACGTAGCAACCGTGTAACTATC
Source organism: Streptococcus sp. 2100 (assembly GCF_013276335.1). Lineage (NCBI taxonomy): Bacteria > Bacillati > Bacillota > Bacilli > Lactobacillales > Streptococcaceae > Streptococcus > Streptococcus sp. 2100. Next base: position 20,420 of record NZ_VMKV01000026.1, read on the forward strand.
CAAGTCTTCTCAGATGTTGAACCAGATCCAGACATCACAACTGTAGAACGTGGTGCTGAGGTGATGAAAGCATTTGAACCAGACACAATCATTGCTCTTGGTGGTGGTTCACCAATGGATGCAGCCAAAGTAATGTGGCTCTTCTACGAACAACCAGAAATCGACTTCCGTGACTTGGTTCAAAAATTCATGGATATCCGTAAACGCGCCTTCCGCTTCCCATCACTTGGTAAGAAAGCGAAGTACATCGGTATCCCAACAACTTCAGGTACTGGTTCAGAAGTAACACCATTTGCCGTTATCTCTGATAAGAAAAACAACCGCAAATACCCATTGGCTGACTACTCATTGACACCGACTATTGCCATTGTTGACCCTGCTTTGGTTGAATCAGTTCCAGACTTTATCGCTGCTGATACAGGTATGGATGTCTTGACACACGCGACTGAAGCCTACACTTCAAACTTTGCTAACGACTATACAGACGGTATTGCGCTTCAAACAATCAAACTTGTCTTTGAATGGTTGGAAAAATCTGTTAAGACAGCTGACCCAGAAGCTCGTGAGAAAATGCACAATGCGTCTACAATGGCTGGTATGGCCTTCGCCAATGCCTTCCTTGGAATGAGCCACTCAATGGCCCATAAGATTGGTGGTGTTCATCACACTGTTCACGGACGTACAAATGCTATCTTGCTTCCGTACGTTATCCGTTACAACGGAACTCGTCCAGCTAAGACTACTACATGGCCTAAATACAACTACTGGAAAGCTGATGAGAAATTCCAAGACATCGCGAAAATGCTTGGCTTGCCTCACTCAACTCCAGAAGAAGCAGTTGAGGCATACGCTAAAGCTGTTTACGAACTTGGTGTTGCAGTAGGTATCAAGATGAACTTCCAGGATCAAGGAATTGATGAAAAAGCTTGGAAAGACAGCTTGCATGAAATTGCTTTGCTTGCTTATGAAGACCAATGTTCTCCTGCTAACCCACGCTTGCCAATGGTAGCTGACATGGAAGAAATTATGGCAGATGCATATTATGGCTACAAAGAAAGACCAGGACGCCGTAAATAATTGTTATCAGTTTAGAGGCAGGAGTTATCCTGTCTCTTTTTTGTAATTCTATTTGAAAAATGGTATAATCATCGCATATATTTATTTGAAAATCAAATCTTTAATAATCATGCGAGGGGCAAATGAACAAGATAAATGAGTTAGGGGATAAAGTGCGACTTTTAAGAGAGGAGAAAGGCCTTAGTCGTCCAGTTTTTTGCGGAGATGAGTCTGAATTATCAGTGCGTCAGTTGGTGCGGATTGAAAAAGGAGAATTTCGCCCGACGATAAAAACCCTAGAATATATTGCAGATAGATTAGAAATTCCGTCCTACGTCTTGATGCCAGATTATAAGGAATTGCCTAAACGCTACCAAGAATTAAAGTACTTTCTTTTACATCATCCTGACTATGGAGACAAGGAGTTGCAGGAACAAAAGGAAGAATATTTCGATGAGATTTTTGAGAATTTTTATGATGATTTGCCACGTGATGAGAAAGTGCTAGTGGATTGTCTTCAAGCTATAGATGCAGTGAGAATGACTAGTAATTCCTTATATGGAAGCAGTGTGATTGAGGACAGTCTTCAAGACTTGCTATCCAGAGATGTATATAAAGCCGAGGACTTGTTGAAACTGAGACTGTATTTCAACTGTCAGTTAATGGATGGTTTAAATATGGGTGAGATAAAAGAATCTGAGCATGAAACCATTCTTTGTTTTCATGACAAACTAAGTTCTCAGGTTGATAAGATAGAGTTCGATTGTTTGGACTTACTTAGAGACTCCTTGTTAGCTTCTTTAACTTGTATAGAGATTATGGGGTTGCTTCCTTATTTTAAGAGGGCAGTCGAGACCTTAAATAAAATAGGGCAAAAAACACGAGATTTTCAAAAACAACCGATTGTCTTGATGGTGGAGTGGAAATATTATATTCAGACGGATTATGATACAGCCAAACAAAAGTATGAAGAAGCAAAAATGATGGCGAGGATGTTTGGCAATGAGAAGTTAATCGTTAGTTTAGATAAGGAATGGAGCGAGGATCTAGAAAGATATCGTTAAAGAGTTTATAGGAGTGACATTTCTGTCATTGAGGAAATGCCGCTTTTTTGTTACAATGAATTTTATACTCAATGAAAATCAAAGAGCAAACTAGGAAACTAGCCGCAGGCTGTACTTGAGTACGGCAAGGCGACGTTGACGTGGTTTGAAGAGATTTTCGAAGAGTATTACTTGATATACATCCAGAAGCAAACGAGGCAATAGAGAGAAAATTCTAAGTAGTAGGCCTATAGGGTCAATCAACTTGAAGGATTTTCTATAAGTGTGATGTATGACGATAACAGTTTTAAACAAGGGGGAAAGAATGTCCATTTTATCCATTAAAAATATTTCAAAGTTTTACACTTTGGACGGTAAACATCAAGAGCAGGCTCTAAGAAATGTTAACCTGCAGATTGCAAAAGGTAAAATTACAGCGATTTACGGTCCATCAGGCTGTGGCAAAACCAGTCTACTCAATATCATCAGCGGTTTAGATAGACAATATGAAGGAGATTTAGAGTTTAAAGGGGAATCCCTCCGTGACTTATCAGAGATTGAACTAACTCAATTTCGTAAAGATAAGATTGGATTTGTGTTTCAAAACTTTAACCTCATTCCTCATCAGTCTGTTTTGGACAATGTCAAGCTACCTCTCTATGTCAAAGATTTATCTGACAGGGAGATGACAATGGTTGCAAAGGAGCAATTAAGTAACTTGGGCATGGAGCCTTTTGTAGCTAAAAATGTTAAACAACTTTCTGGTGGGCAAAAGCAACGTGTAGCAATCGCGCGTGCACTGGTAAATCAGCCAGATATGATTGTAGCAGATGAGCCAACGGGTTCGCTGGATTCTCAATCTCAAGAAATGGTATTGGAGGTATTTAAAAATTTAGCCCAAACAGGGAAAACAGTATTGATCGTAACCCATAATCCAGAGGTTGCCGAGTATGCAGATGTGATTATCAAAATGAAGGATGGTGAAATCGTTGAAGAAGTCAAAAAATAAAGGATTATCATTGAAAAACAAATTCAAACTTTCTTTAAATAACTTTATGGAAAGAAAGTGGCGTAATCTATTGATTGCGCTAGCAACCTCAATCGGTTTTGTAGGAGTCTTAATTTCTTTCGGCTTGGGAAATGCATTGATTTCGATGATTGATGAAAATACGAATGGAGGTCAAATCCCTTCTCAAGTTCAGATTGCTTTAAACACAAAAAATGTTGGACGAGGCTTTTTGAACCAAGATGATAAGAACTATATCACGGATACAGTTGGCAAAGAAGCTATTAAATATTTGGAGAGTCCTTTTGGGATGATCATGTCAAATATGACTATAGATGGTCAAGAAATGGATCTGAGTCAAACGATGCCTTCTTATGCTCAAGTAGTGAGTCTATATGAGGATACAAGTATTTCTGTTAGTAGTAATGAGGCGGACAAAGTATTAGCCGGTTCCCTCTATACGGATTCAAATGAACAGGGATTGACGATTCCAAGCAGTTTACTAAAAAATTGGAATGAACAGACAGGAAAAAATCTGACAGCTAGTGATATTATTGGCAAATCAGTCTCAGCCAGCATTGTAGAAAATGATGCTGAAGCTAGCAAGACTGCTCAATTTCAAACAAAGATTGTACGTGTAATCAATGATGAAGATGACTTGGAGGACAGCAACAGTTTCATGCCGTCTCATCAAATGGAAACGATTTTGAAAGAGGCTGGATTTACAAAAGCTGTATCTTATTTTATCTTGGAACTCAAAGATCCATCACAAACAAAAGCGATAACAGAAGAATTGCAGAAAAACAAGAAGTATACTGTTCTTTCTCAACAGAAGGTTCTTGATATTGTGATTACTTTTATTCGTGTCATTCAGGGATTGTTGATTGTACTTTCATCACAAGCTATTGTGGTAGCAGCGGTCATGATTGGTATCATTATTTACATCAATATCATGCAACGTTCTAAGGAAATAGGTGTCATGAAGGCAGTTGGTTATCAAAATCGTGATGTCAAAGGAATTTTTATTTACGAGGCTATCTGGATTGTAGGAATCGCCTTGCTGCTGGCATTTTTGGTTGCACAAGGGGTGGGAAGTTTGGCGAATGCGGTTGTAAATCACTTTTACCCATCCATCACGAAGGTTTTTGAATTAAATCTTTTATCTGTTTTAGGAACTCTAGCTTTCGCTCTATTACTTGGTTATGTCTCAGCCTACTTCCCAGCGCGTAAAATTAGTAAAATGGATCCTGTAGAATCGCTACGATATGAATAGTAAGGAAGTTCTTGATTTATAGCCTTAAAAAGAAACAAACATAGAAAAACAATGCCCATACTTGCAATTCAACTCAAATAGTTATATAATAGGTTTGTTGAAAGGTGATTTGTAGTGATTCAAGTTACTCTTTTCACAATAAAAATTTCATGATTTTCATAAGGAGGAAATCACTAATGGTAGTTAAAGTTGGTATTAACGGTTTCGGACGTATCGGTCGTCTTGCTTTCCGTCGTATCCAAAACGTAGAAGGTGTTGAAGTTACACGCATCAACGACCTTACAGATCCAGTTATGCTTGCACACTTGTTGAAATACGACACAACTCAAGGTCGTTTCGACGGTACTGTTGAAGTTAAAGAAGGTGGATTCGAAGTTAACGGTAAATTCGTTAAAGTTTCTGCTGAACGTGATCCAGAACAAATCGACTGGGCTACTGACGGTGTAGAAATCGTTCTTGAAGCTACTGGTTTCTTTGCTAAGAAAGAAGCAGCTGAAAAACACCTTAAAGGTGGAGCTAAAAAAGTTGTTATCACTGCTCCTGGTGGAAACGACGTTAAAACAGTTGTATTCAACACTAACCACGACGTTCTTGACGGTACTGAAACAGTTATCTCAGGTGCTTCATGTACTACAAACTGCTTGGCTCCAATGGCTAAAGCTCTTCAAGACAACTTTGGTGTTGTTGAAGGATTGATGACTACTATCCACGCTTACACTGGTGACCAAATGATCCTTGACGGACCACACCGTGGTGGTGACCTTCGCCGTGCTCGCGCTGGTGCTGCAAACATCGTTCCTAACTCAACTGGTGCTGCTAAAGCTATTGGTCTTGTAATTCCAGAATTGAACGGTAAACTTGACGGATCTGCACAACGCGTTCCAACTCCAACTGGATCAGTTACTGAATTGGTAGCTGTTCTTGAAAAGAACGTTACTGTTGATGAAGTGAATGCAGCTATGAAAGCAGCTTCAAACGAATCATACGGCTACACAGAAGATCCAATCGTATCTTCAGATATCATAGGTATGTCTTACGGTTCATTGTTTGACGCAACTCAAACTAAAGTCCTTGACGTTGACGGTAAACAATTGGTTAAAGTTGTATCATGGTACGACAACGAAATGTCATACACTGCACAACTTGTTCGTACTCTTGAATACTTCGCAAAAATTGCTAAATAATTCTTGAGTCGATAAAAAGCAAGGCCTCTTGGTCTTGCTTTTCAAATATTTAAAAATGGATGACACAATCATCCATTCTTTTTTAATTCTGTTTCAAAAGTATCTGATAGGACAGTGAAGCTTAATTTCTCTAGAGTAAGCGGATGGGTAAAGGACAGTCGGAAGGCGTGGAGCATAAGCCGACTCGTCTTTGAATTGATGTTATAGAGAGGGTCGCCCAAAATAGGGAAGTTATGATGCGAAAGGTGCACACGAATCTGATGGGTTCGCCCTGTCTTTAGTTTACAACGGACAAGGGTCGTTTTGTTTGGGAATTGCTTTAATCTGCTTACATGCGTTTCAGCATATTGCCCATTTTTTGTATCAACTATTCGTTTTCTGCGGTCATGGCGATCACGCCCAATTTTGTCTTTGAAAACAAGTTCTTTGCTGTTGATATTTCCGTCAACAAGCGCCCAATATTCCCTAGAAATCTCTTTTTTCTCCAATAAGCGGTTGAGAATGGGTAGGATAAAAGGATTTTTGGCAAAGAGAACCAAGCCACTGGTTTCCATGTCCAGACGATGAACGACATAGCAGGTTTGGCCAACATAGGCACTGACATGGTTAAGAAGGGCGATTTCGTTTGGCTGATTACCATGCGTTTTCATCCCCTCTGGTTTGTTTACAATAACTAAGTGTTGGTCTTGATAAACTTCCTGAACGAGGTTTGGGTTGCCCCAAGGAATTTCTTTTTCGGGATAATCTTCCTCGTCAAAAGCTAACTGGCAAATATCTCCAGGATTTACGATTTCGTTCCAGTGGACTTCTTCTTGGTTTATCAAAATATGTTTCTTGACTCTCAAAAAATGACGGATTTTTCTAGGGATAAGGAGTTGTTCCTCCAGTAATTGCTTAACCGTCATTTGAGGTAGAGAGTCTGGTAATGTAAATGTGAATTTCATACAGATATTGTAACAAAAAAAGCCCTATTTGGATAGGAAATAGCTAAATTCTTGTCTTCCTATGATGAAGATGATAAAATAAACGCATGAAATTAGATAAATTATTCGAGAAATTTCTTTCTCTTTTTAAAAAAGAAACAAGTGAACTAGAAGATTCTGATTCTACTAGCTTACGTCGTTCTCGCAGTGATAGAAAAAAATTGGCCCAAGTGGGTCCAATTCGAAAATTCTGGCGTCGTTATCATCTAACAAAGATTGTCCTTATACTAGGTTTGAGTGCAGGCTTGCTAGTTGGAACCTATTTGTTTGCTGTAGCCAAGTCAACCAATGTCAATGATTTGCAAAACGCCTTGAAAACTCGGACTATCATTTTTGACCGTGAAGAAAAAGAGGCTGGTGCCTTATCTGGTCAAAAAGGAACCTATGTTGAATTGACTGACATCAGTAAAAACTTGCAGAATGCTGTTATTGCGACAGAAGACCGTTCTTTCTATAAAAATGACGGGATTAACTATGGCCGTTTCTTCTTGGCTATTGTCACTGCTGGTCGTTCAGGTGGTGGCTCTACTATTACCCAACAGCTGGCTAAAAATGCCTATCTGTCGCAGGATCAAACTGTTGAGAGAAAAGCGAAAGAATTTTTCTTGGCTTTAGAATTGACTAAAAAATATAGCAAGGATCAGATCCTAACCATGTACCTTAACAATGCCTATTTTGGAAATGGTGTGTGGGGTGTAGAAGATGCGAGTAAGAAATACTTTGGAGTTTCTGCATCAGAAGTGAGTCTGGATCAAGCTGCGACTCTGGCAGGGATGCTGAAGGGACCGGAATTGTATAATCCTTTGAATTCCGTAGAAGATTCAACCAATCGTCGCGATACTGTCTTGCAAAATATGGTTGCAGCAGGATATATTGATAAAAACCAAGAAACCGAAGCTGCAGAAGTTGATATGAATTCTCAATTGCACGATAGGTATGAAGGAAAAATCTCAGATTACCGCTATTCTTCTTACTTTGATGCGGTGGTTAATGAAGCTGTTTCCAAGTATAATCTAACAGAGGAAGAAATCGTCAATAATGGCTACCGCATTTACACAGAGCTGGATCAAAACTACCAAGCAAATATGCAGGTTGTCTATGAAAATACATCGCTATTTCCGAGAGCAGAGGATGGAACATTTGCACAATCAGGAAGTGTAGCTCTTGAACCGAAAACAGGAGGAGTTCGTGGAGTTGTCGGTCAAGTTGCTGACAATGATAAAACTGGATTCCGGAATTTCAACTATGCAACTCAATCAAAACGTAGCCCTGGTTCTACAATTAAGCCTTTAGTTGTTTATACGCCAGCAGTTGAAGCAGGTTGGGCTTTGAACAAGCTCTTGGATAACCATACCATGCAGTATAACAGCTATAAGGTTGATAACTATGCAGGAATCAAAACGAGTCGAGAAGTTCCTATGTATCAAGCCTTGGCAGAATCGCTTAATCTACCTGCTGTTGCTACTGTTAATGATTTGGGCCTTGATAAGGCTTTTGAGGCAGGCGAAAAATTTGGACTCAACATGGAAAAGGTAGACCGTGTTCTTGGTGTCGCCTTGGGAAGCGGTGTTGAAACCAACCCTCTGCAAATGGCTCAAGCATATGCTGCCTTTGCTAATGAAGGTTTAATGCCGGAAGCTCATTTTATTAGTAGAATTGAAAATGCTAGTGGTCAGGTCATTGCGAGCCATAAACATTCACAAAAACGAGTGATTGATAAAGCTGTAGCTGACAAGATGACTAGTATGATGTTGGGTACATTTACAAACGGAACAGGTATTAGTTCATCACCTGCAGACTATGTCATGGCAGGGAAAACTGGTACAACTGAAGCAGTTTTCAATCCGGAGTACACAAGTGACCAGTGGGTAATTGGTTATACTCCGGATGTGGTGATTAGTCATTGGCTTGGTTTTCCAACCACTGATGAAAATCACTATCTAGCGGGTTCTACATCAAATGGTGCTGCTCATGTCTTTAGAAATATTGCAAATACCATTTTACATTATACACCAGGAAGTACCTTTACAGTTGAAAATGCATATAAGAAAAACGGAATTGCACCAGCTAACACAAAAAAACAAGTACAAACCAATGATAATAGCCAGACAGATGATAATTTGTCTGATATTCGAGGACGTGCGCAAAGTCTAGTAGATGAGGCTAGTCGGGCTATCTCGGATGCGAAGATTAAGGAAAAGGCTCAAACAATATGGGATTCGGTAGTCAATCTATTTCGCTAAGATGCTTGTCAAAGCCTAGCTTTCTTGTTATAATAGATAAGATGGAGGCGTTATGGCACTAAAAAAAGCAAGCCTAGCTTGTGCGGTTTGTGGTTCGAGAAACTATTCAATCAAGATTAGTGGAACCCCCAAGCCTACACGACTAGAAGTAAATAAATTTTGTAAGCATTGTGGCAAGTACACTACACACAGAGAAACGAGATAGGAGAGAGCGATGCGTTTTATTGGAGATATTTTTAGACTTCTTAAAGACACAACATGGCCAACTCGCAAGGAAAGCTGGAGAGATTTTCGTTCTATCATGGAATACACAGCTTTCTTTGTAGTAATTATTTACATTTTTGACCAGTTGATTGTTTCAGGTTTGATTCGATTTATTAACATTTTTTAGAAGAGTAGTGAAAGTACACTAAAAATCTTCTATTTATGAAAGGAAATATCATGGATAGTTTTGATAAAGGGTGGTTTGTTTTACAAACTTATTCTGGTTATGAAAATAAGGTAAAAGAAAATTTATTACAACGTGCACAAACCTACAATATGTTGGATAATATTTTACGCGTTGAAATTCCAACGCAAACAGTGCAAGTTGAAAAAAATGGAAAGAGAAAAGAAGTAGAAGAAAATCGCTTTCCAGGTTATGTTCTTGTAGAAATGGTCATGACAGATGAAGCTTGGTTTGTTGTTCGAAACACACCAAATGTTACAGGATTCGTCGGATCTCACGGAAATAGATCAAAACCAACTCCATTATTGGAACAAGAAATTCGTGATATCTTGGTTTCTATGGGACAAACTGTACAAGAGTTTGATATCGATGTTGAAGTTGGTCAAACTGTACGTATTATTGATGGTGCTTTTGCAGACTACACTGGTAAGATTACAGAAATTGATAATAACAAAGTGAAGATGATTATCTCTATGTTTGGTAATGACACAGTTGCAGAAGTAAACCTAAACCAAATCGCAGAATTATAACCCAAAGAGAGGCAAGACCTCTCTTTTTTGTGCAGTTGAGACGGTGTAGAGAACAGAATGGATGAAATGTGCCAAAAGTGTTTCTGAATCTGTTAGACTGTACACAGAAAGGGGAAAAGAATGATTAAAGAATTGTATGAAGAAGTCCAGGGAATTATATATAAGTGTAGAAATGAATATTACCTTCATTTATGGGAGCTATCGGACTGGGATCAAGAGGGAATGATTTGCTTACATGAATTGATTAGTAGAGAAGAAGGACTAGTAGAAGATATTCCTCGTTTACGTAAATACTTCAAAACTAAATTCCGTAATCGAATTTTAGACCATATCCGTAAACAAGAAAGCCACAAACGAAGATATGATAAAGAACCTTATGAAGAAGTGGGTGAAATCAGTCATCGTATAAGTGATGGAGGACTCTGGCTAGACGATTATTATCTCTTTCATGAAACACTAAGAAATTATAGAAATAAACAAACTAAAGAGCAACAAGAAGAATTAGAACGCATCTTAAGAGATGAACGCTTCCGAGGGCGTCAAAGAGTGTTAAGAGATTTACGTATTGTGTTTAAAGAGTTTGACATCCGTACCCATTAGGAAGTCATGCAAAAAAGTAAAAAAAATTTTAAAAAGGTGTTGACAAAGTTAGAAAAGCCTGTATAATAGTAAGAGTTGAAAATAACCACTCTGGTCCGTTGGTCAAGGGGTTAAGACACCGCCTTTTCACGGCGGTAACACGGGTTCGAATCCCGTACGGACTATAGTATGTTGCGGTTGTAACACTTGATGAAAAAAAGATTAAAAAAGTTTCAAAAAAGTGTTGACAAGCGAAAGTGATTGTGATATACTAATATAGTTGTCGCTTGAGAGAAGCGAGTGACAAAGACCTTTGAAAACTGAACAAGACGAACCAATGTGCAGGGCGCTACAACATAAGTTGTAGTACTGAACAATG
>NZ_VMKV01000027.1:0-926 GCF_013276335.1 Streptococcus sp. 2100
AATAGAAGATAAGCTTAAAGAAAAAGAAGACGAGATTGAAAAGAATAGCAAGTTAAGTCCGGCCGAAAAAGACAAAGCTAAGGAAGCAGCTAAGAAAGCAGCAGAGGACGCTAAGCAAGATATTACGAATGCCAACTCTCAAGATGAAGTTACCAATAAGCAAACTGAGGGAACTAAAGCTATAGGCGATGTGAATCCAATAGGAACAGAGAATGCAGTCAATGCAATAGCAGAAGCTGCAGCAGTGAAAATGGCTGAGATAGAGGATGATGAAACATTATCAGAAGACGAAAAAAATGCAGCCAAGGAAGAAGTAGCGGAAGCTGTCAGAAAAGCAGGCGAAGCTATTAGGAAAGCTAAGGAAACTAAAAATCAAGACGGAGTTGAACAAGCCAAAACAGAAGTAATCTCTGAAGTAACTGCAATCAATCCAGTAGGAAAAGACAAAGCTATAAAAGCAATAGAAGATAAGCTTAAAGAAAAAGAAGACGAGATTGAAAAGAATAGCAAGTTAAGTCCGGCCGAAAAAGACAAAGCTAAGGAAGCAGCTAAGAAAGCAGCAGAGGACGCTAAGCAAGATATTACGAATGCCAACTCTCAAGATGAAGTTACCAATAAGCAAACTGAGGGAACTAAAGCTATAGGCGATGTGAATCCAATAGGAACAGACATGGCGGTAGATGCCATAGCAGAAGCTGCAGCAAGGAAAATGGCTGAGATAGATGATAATGATGAATTATCAGAAGACGAAAAAAATGCAGAGAAGGCAAAAGTAGAAGAAGCTGTCACAAAAGCAGCCCAAGCTATTAAGAAAGCAAAAGATGCTAACGATCAAGGTGGCGTTGATAAAGCCCAAGAAGATGCACTCTCTGAAGTAACTGCAGTTAAACCAGTGGCTAAAGACAAAGCTAAAGCAGACTTAGAAA
>NZ_VMKV01000028.1:0-7427 GCF_013276335.1 Streptococcus sp. 2100
AAGTGATAAAGTCGGGATTATAGCAAAGGGATGGAGAAATTACTAGCCCAAACCCAATGAATCATGCTAGTGTTCTAAGTATTCTTGCCAGATAGCGTCAAAGTCTCCTAGGTTAAAAGAGAAACTGGCATGTTCTTCCAAAAAGCGACTCACCTCATCAAAATCATCTGTGTGTTTTGGAAAAGCTGATTCTTCAAAGGCTAGGTCTGCTAGGATAGCTTTGGGACTGTTACTTTTAGGATTGCGCTCGGTCATGAGCCAAGTGTAAAATGATTTTCTCATATGTCACCCTAGATCAATTCTGTCCCAAACTGGTCTTGCTTGATTTTACCAGCCTTCATAAGACCACCTAAAACTTTCTTGAACTGACCTTTAGAAATGCCAAAGGTTGCCTTGATGTCATCTGGAGATGACTTATCATTCAAGGTCATGAAACCGCCATTGCTTTCCAAATAAGTCAAAATCATCTGGGCATCATTTTCCAACATTTCAAACGAACGTGGTTTGAGGGAGAGGTTCAGAGTGCGGTCCACTTCGCGGAAACCAATGACACGCGCATCTAAAACTTGCCCTAAACGTGGCTCTGCATAGCGCTCGCTAGGATGGATAAAACCAAGCATGTTATTTTCTGGCAGGTAAACAAAAGTTCCTGACAGCTTGAGGCGGTATACAATGGCTGGCCAGTTTTGGTTCTGCATGTTGTTGTAGGCAGGTCGAGCCAGACGTTGGAAGTCTTCTTGATAAGCCAAGAGTCCCCAGATACGATCTTTCTTGTCCACTTCAAGACGGATGTAGAGTTGATCACCCTTCTTAGGCCAGAGTTCCTTGAGCTCAGGGAGAATATCGAGTGACACAACGATTTCCTTGTCAGGAAGGCCTGTATCCACAAAGACACCCAAGTCTTTACGAACTTCTGTGACACGTCCCCAACCAAATTGGTCCTGAGTGGCAGTCACTTCTAGAGTTGTCAAGCGGAGTTTTTGCTTCATATCCGTGTAGGCAAAACCTTTAACCGTATCCCCTACTGTATGTTGACCTTCTTCCTTGGTAAGAGCATAGGTCTGGCCATCCTTTTGAACAAAGTAAAAACGGTCGTTTTCATCGATGATGAGTCCAACGATAAAACTTGCAAGATTTGTATTCATATTTCCTTCTTTCGAACAAAACTCAGCCAGCAATGCCAACTGAGTTTTTCTGTTTATTTTTAGACTTCCAAGAGTTCTTTCTCTTTGTTGGCAGTCATGTCGTCGATGTGTTTAACAGCATCATCTGTTACTTTTTGAATGTCTTTTTCAAGAGTCTTCAATTCGTCTTCAGTGATTTCTTTTGCTTTTTCTTGTTTCTTAGCTTCATCCATAGCATCGCGACGGATATTGCGGACAGCCACTTTAGCATTCTCACCGACTTTCTTCACTTCTTTAGCAAGGTCACGACGAGTTTCTTCTGTAAGAGCAGGGATAACCAAACGAATTACAGAACCATCGTTAGCTGGTGTGATACCAAGATCAGAAGCGTTTAAGGCACGTTCGATGTCTTTCAATGAAGACTTGTCAAATGGTGTTACCAACAAAACACGCGCTTCTGGAATGGTAATTGAAGCAATTTGGTTAAGAGGAGTTTCTACTCCATAGTATTCTACATGTACACGGTCGAGTAAACTTGCGTTGGCACGACCAGCACGGATACCACCAAATTCACGAGCAAGTGATTGGTGAGACTGGGTCATTCTCTCTTTAGCTTTTTCAATAATTGCGTTAGCCATAATCTTTCTTATTCCTTTTCTTCGATATTATTTGAAACTGTTGTTCCGATATTTTCACCAAATACGACACGTTTGATGTTGCCTGGTTGGTTCATGTTGAAGACAACCAAGTCAATGTCGTTATCCATTGAGAGGGTTGAAGCAGTTGAGTCCATGATACGAAGACCTTTATTGATAACGTCACGGTGGGTCAATTCTTCAAACTTAACGGCTGTCTTGTCCTTCTTAGGATCGGCATTGTAAACACCATCGACCCCATTTTTAGCCATAAGGATAGCATCCGCTTCGATTTCAGCTGCACGAAGGGCCGCTGTTGTATCTGTTGAGAAGTAAGGTGAACCAATTCCGGCACCAAAGATAACGATACGGCCTTTTTCAAGATGACGAAGGGCACGTCCACGGACATAAGGCTCTGCCACTTGTTGCATTGCAATAGCTGTTTGCACACGCGTATCAACACCAACTTGTTGCAATGAATCGGCCATCACAAGAGCATTCATAACAGTCCCAAGCATTCCTGTGTAATCTGCCTGAACGCGGTCCATACCTGCTTCTGCTGCAGGTTCTCCACGCCAGAGATTTCCTCCACCGATAACAAGGGCAATTTCGATACCTAAGCTATGAACTTCTTGAATCTCTTTTGCGATTGTTTGAACTGTTTGGATATCAATCCCTACGCCACGTTCACCGGCAAGGGCTTCACCTGATAACTTGATTAAAATACGTTTATACTTGGGATTCGCCATTTTCACTCTCCTTCTTTTATCCTACCTATTTTATCACAATTTCTAAGATTTTTATAGTATCATGAGCGATTCTTTCAAAAAAATTAGACAGTCAAAAATTCCTCTAAATCGCTGAGGGCACGCTCTGCAATTTTTTCATAACGAGCCTTCTTATCACGGATACGTTCGCCTTCCAACTCCTTGATAATCCCAAAGTTGACATTCATTGGTTGGAAATGTTTGCTGTCGGCATGGGTGATGTAATGAGCTAGACTTCCAATCGCTGTTGTCTCTGGGAAAATAGCCTCACTTTCACCCTTGAAGAGTCGAGCCGCGTTAATACCTGCAACTAAGCCTGATGCTGCGGACTCTACATAGCCTTCCACACCCGTCATCTGACCAGCAAAGAAGAGATTTGGTTGTTTCTTAGAACGGTAGGTCTGCTCCAGAAGATTTGGTGAATCCATGTAAGAATTGCGGTGCATGACCCCATAACGAACAAACTCCGCATTTTCAAGACCTGGAATCATTTGGAAAACGCGCTTTTGCTCTCCCCATTTAAGGTGGGTTTGGAAACCGACGATATTATAGAGGCTACCAGCTGCATTGTCCTGACGAAGTTGAACCACCGCATAAGGGGTTTTAAATTCTCCATCACGAGGACCTGTGTAGTCGTCTGGATACTCAAGACCGACTGGTTTCATAGGACCATAAAGCATAGTTTTAATGCCTCGTTTGGCCATGACTTCGATTGGCATACATCCTTCAAAGTACTTTTCTTTTTCAAAAGAATTGAGCGGTGCTTCTTCCGCATTGACCAAGGCTTCATGGAAATCCATAAACTCTTGCTTGGTCATTGGAGCATTGAGATAGGCTGCTTCTCCCTTATCATAACGAGATTTGAGATAGACCTTACTCATATCGATAGTGTTGACATCGATAATAGGCGCTGCTGCATCGTAGAAATAGAAGCCATCGCCATTATTAAGGGCATGAATCTTTTCAGCCAGGGCATCGCTAGTCAAGGGACCAGTCGCCACAACTGTAATAACATCTGTTGGCAATTCTGTAATTTCATCACGCACCACTTCAATCAAGGGGTGGTTGACCACTTTTTCGGTCACCATTTGAGAGAAACCATCACGATCCACCGCAAGGGCTCCACCGGCAGGAACACGTGTAGCCTCAGCAGATTCCAAGATAACAGAACCCAAGCGACGCATTTCTTCCTTGAGAAGACCAACTGCATTTGTCAAAGCATCCCCACGCAAAGAATTGGAACAAACCAACTCAGCAAAATTGTCTGTTTTGTGCTGAGGAGTCGACTTGACACCACGCATTTCATAAAGTTTAACTGGAATACCACGCTCTGCGATTTGGTAAGCTGCTTCAGAACCTGCCAAACCAGCACCGATAACATTGATATAAGATTGAGACACGACACTAATACCTCTTTGGGAGTGTGAAGTTAAGATTCACATTGAAAAAGCCAATCAGACTTACGAGCTTTCGAGTTTCTTGGCTCAGGCTGAAAAAGTCCATTGGACTTACTTCGCTCTCGAATTTCTTGGCTCAGGCTGAAAAAGTCCCCCAGACTTTCCTCGCTCTCGAATTTCTTGGCTCAAGCTGAAAAAGTCCCCCGGACTTTCCTCGCTCTCGAATTTCTTGGCTCAAGCTGAAAAAGTCCCCCAGACTTTCCTCGCTCTCGAATTTCTTGGCTCAAGCTGAAAAAGTCCCCCAGACTTTCCTCGCTCTCGAATTTCTTGGCTCAAGCTGAAAAAGTCCCCCGGACTTTTTCACTCCCACAAATCTTTCTATTTTTTTCTTCTACTAGTATAACAAAAAAAGGGAAGAAGGCAAACTTCCCTGTTTATACTAAATGAAAATCAAAGAGCAAACTAGCCGCAGGTTGCTCAAAGCACTGCTTTGAAGTTGTAGATAGAACTGACGAAGTCCAGCTCAAAACACTGTTTTNNGTCAGTAACCACACCTACGACAAGGCGACGTTGACACGGTTTGAAGAGATTTTCGAAGAGTATTAGTCATTTTCTTGATTTTCTTCCCAATCATGGTAAGCAGCGTAGAGCTGGCTTTTATTCCACTGGTAAATCTTAGCGACTTCCTTGATAGCTTGATTTTTCTTCATGCCTTGCTGGATACGGGCTTGGATTTCTAAGAACAAGTCCTCCTCGTCTTTTTCCTCCACATCCTGACTGGCACCTTCAACAATGAGAAGGCATTCTCCTTTAAGTGGCGTTTCAGCAATGCTTTCCAATAACTCAGAAATGGTACCGCGTTGGTATTCTTCATAGATTTTAGTCAATTCCCTGACCAAGACAACCGAGCGGTTACCGTAGACTTCTAACATATTTTCCAACGTATCTGCTACACGATGAGGCGATTCATAGAAAATCTGAGTTTCAGGATAATCTTTTTTCGAGTCGAAAAATTGCTTTTGCTGGCCTGATTTTCTCGGTAAAAAGCCGTAAAAGATATGTGGTTGTGGCGCTAGACCACTGGCAATCAAGGCAGAAATTCCTGCAGAGGCACCTGGAACAGTCACAACTGCAATTTCTTCCTCAATAGCTGCCTTAACCAAATCATGACCAGGGTCTGAAATGCTAGGCAAACCGGCATCAGAGACCTGAGCAATACTTTGCCCTGCTTTCAAGAAACCAATCAAATCAGGAATTTTTTCCTTGGCATTGTGCTCATGAAAACTGATCTGCTTGGTGGAAATGTCAAAATGCTTGAGCAAAAGCCCTGTATTGCGCGTATCCTCAGCAGCAATCCAATCTACTTCTTTCAAGGTCTGGATAGCACGAAAAGTCATATCATCTAGATTGCCAATCGGCGTTGCCACTAGATACAGCTTGCCATAGGGAGACTGCCCCTTAAAACTTTTTTGAATTTGCATGCCTACTCCCTGTATAACAACTCATCACAGAACATACATTCTTCGTCCTGCTCTCGACGTTGTCCATAAAAATCATTACATACGTGAAATCCATCACGGTAAATACGACGGACACTTTCGCGAACATGCTTGGCCTTGACGGGAGCGTCTGCTTCCACCTCACCCAAGCGTTCTCGCAACTTACTATTTTCCAAGCGAAGAGCTGTATTTTCTTCTACCAAGCTCTTGAGATTTTTCTTGATGGCTTCCACATCGGCTAAGGTTACCAATAATTGTTGGGAAAAATCATCCAGCGCGTCAAATAATTCTTTTTTGTCCATAAAACAGCCCTTTCCTTTCTTTATCATTCATTTTTGAGTTTATATTTCTTTCAAGACCAGATATTCCATGGCATTTTGAAAGCTGACATTAGCTTGCCACATTTTTCTAGCTTCTAGTAAATCTTGTAGAATCACTCTTACTCTTACCTGCAAGAGGTCCTGCCCACAGAGAACTTCAAGAATCCGTAAAACCTGATCCTGTTTTTCCTTATCATCTGCCAAGTTGGCTAATTTGGCAACCTGTAGATAACTTTCTTTTTTCTTAGCTACTAACCAAGTCAGCAGGCGTTCACTTTCATCGACCAAGGTCCAAAAACTTGCCTGATTAGCCAACTTTTCTGCTTCAGCTCGCGATTGACTAAACTTAGTTAAAAGAGTCGCTTTTTTCTTAACAAGTCCCATTTGTTCTAAGAGTAAGATAAGTTTTTCTTCTTGCTTTTTAAAGTGGAAGATCTGAGTCCGACTTCGGATTGTCGGTAACATCTTTTCCTCATCGCTAGTCAAGAAGAAAATATAAACTTCACTCTGGGGTTCTTCGATGACCTTGAGCAGAGAATTGGCTGCGTTGGGATGCATTTTATCCGCTTGCTCGATGATAAAGACCTGTTGCTGGCTTTCAATCCCTGCTTGAGAAAACTGTCCCACCAATTCCCGAATGCGTTCTGTCTTGATGACCTGATTGACTGGCTTAATCAAGGTGACATCTGGAAACTCTTCCTGTTCAATCAGCTTGCAACTTCGGCATTTCTCACATGGTAAGACGCCAACTTTATCCGTACAAAAGAGGCTCTTAGCTAAAAATTGCGCCATTTCCAAGCTTCCAAAGAAACCTGAAAAGAGATAGGCGTGATTGAGCTGGTCTTGTTCTAAGATACGGACAAAACGGTCAAACTGATCTGGTTGCCAAGCCTTTAGTTGATCTTGTTTCATTTGGCCAAGCCCATTCCGTCAAACAAGACAGCCTTGGTAGTTTCCACAACTTGCTCCAAAGGGAGACTAGCATCAATCTTGACAATGCGATTTCCCTCTTTATCCAGAAGAGAAAGGTAGCCTTGACGAACTTTTTTATGCAAGTCCAACCCTTCCAAATCCAAACGATTAACCTCGCGGTCACTATTAGCAGCAATACGAGCCAGTCCTTCTTCCACCTCGATGTCAAAATAGAGTGTCAAATCGGGTTTGAGGCCATCTGTCGCAAACTGATTGAGCCAGTCAATGGCTTCAATATCTAAGCCACGACCAAATCCCTGATAGGCAACAGAACTATCGATAAAACGATCCATAATGACCAGCTTGCCAGCTTCAAGGGCTGGAAGAACTTTTTCCACCAAGTGCTGTCTGCGACTGGCAATATAGAGAAGCAACTCTGTCTTCGCATCCATCTGAGTATGACTTGGATCCAAAATTACTTCCCGAATCTTCTCCCCAATCAAGACTCCGCCAGGTTCACGGGTCGTCAGCACCTCTACCCCTTTTTCCTCTAAAATTGGTAGCAGAGCCTCTAAAACACTGGTCTTTCCTGCTCCCTCTGGTCCCTCAAGAGAGACTAAAAATCCTTTTGACATGTCTAACTCATTTCTTTTTTACTACTTCTATTCTATCAAAAAAATAGGGGTTTGTGACAATCTTTTTGTCTTCTCATTTCATACTCAATGAAAATCAAAGAGCAAACTAGGAAGCTAGTCGCAGGTTGCTCAAAACAC
>NZ_VMKV01000029.1:0-11128 GCF_013276335.1 Streptococcus sp. 2100
CTCAAAACTGTGTTTTGAGCTGACTTCGTCAGTCTTATCTACAACCTCAAAACTGTGTTTTGAGCAACCTACGGCTAGCTTCCTAGTTTGCTCTTTGATTTTCATTGAGTATAATTCTCCACCACTCTCAATCATAAAAAGTAAACTAGAAACAACAAAATCATAACTTAATAAAAATATCGAAAGTTTTGAAAATAAACCTCGATATTTTTGTTTTTGTTTTATTTTGTTGTTTTTGTATTTGAATGATGAGCTAGTTTATGGTAAGATAGTAGTAGGAAACGAGGTGATAATATGCTCAAACAAGAAAAATTAACCAAAATTTTAGAAACAGTAAATAGTAAAGGAACCATAACGGTTAAACAGATTATGGACGAAATAGCCGTTTCAGATATGACTGCAAGGCGCTATTTACAGGAATTAGCTGATAAAGATTTGCTGATTCGTGTGCATGGTGGAGCTGAAAAACTTCGAACCAACTCCCTTTTGACTAATGAGCGATCAAATATTGAAAAACAAGCCCTCCAAACGGCAGAAAAACAAGAAATAGCCCGTTTTGCAGGCAGTCTAGTAGAAGAAAGAGAAACTATTTTCATTGGACCAGGAACAACATTAGAATTTTTTGCACGTGAGTTGCCTATTGACAATATCCGCGTCGTGACCAACAGTCTACCTGTTTTTCTGATTTTAAGCGAACGAAAATTAACAGATTTGATTTTGATAGGTGGAAATTATCGCGATATTACAGGTGCTTTTGTTGGCACATTGACCCTACAAAATCTCTCTAATCTCCAATTTTCTAAAGCTTTCGTTAGCTGTAATGGTATTCAAAACGGAGCTCTAGCTACTTTTAGCGAGGAAGAGGGAGAGGCTCAACGCATCGCTTTAAATAATTCTAATAAAAAATATTTACTCGCAGATCATAGTAAGTTCAATAAGTTTGATTTTTATACTTTTTATAATGTATCAAATCTTGATACTATTGTTTCAGATTCTAAACTAAGTGATTCAATCCTTTTTGAGCTATCTAAACATACTAAAGTCATCAAGCCTTAATCAACTGAAAGATTCTGGGTAACAACTCAATTTCAGAAGAAAAAAAAGTAAATCTTCCCACAATAAAACGCATAGTATCAAGATTTTTCAACACCTGATATTATGCGTTTTTCTGTATCAAAGATTTTTTGCCCAATTGCTTTATCTGCAACCTCAAAGCTATGCATTGAGAAATCTGCGACTCGCTTCCTAGTTTAAAGTTGCTCTTTGATTTTCATTGAGTATAAGCAACGTGATTAGATAAGAGTTTTGCAGAGTACTAGATATAAGATTTAACTTTTTTGAGCAATTGGTTACGATTGTTGAAACGGCATAAAATCTGAATCAAAGGAGATAGTATCCCATTCTTCAGGATTGATAAAATTTAAAAATAGATTTTTAAATTCTTCCAGCTCATAATCTGAATGACAAATCCATTCTTTACCGGTCGAGACATACCATTTCCCAAGGCTTTTCAGTTCTTCATTCGTCAAACACGGTATTTGAGAGCATTTTTCAAAGTTGATAATATAAACTTTTTCATAAATAGATTGGATAAAATCTTTGAACATCTTTTTGCCTCACTAAAATTCTATATCTAATGACTCATTCTACTACTCAATCACTTGAGTTTCCGCTACTTTCTTGTACCAGTGAGCTGATTTCTTAGGATAACGTTCTTGAGTTTCAAAGTCTACATAGAAGAGACCGTAACGTTTTTCATAACCATTTGACCATGAGAAGACGTCCATCAATGACCAGATGAAGTAACCTTTTACATTCGCTCCATCTGCAATCGCATCAGACAAGACCTCTAAGTGTTGTTTGACATAATCAATACGTCCATCATCGTAAACAGTATTATCAACGAACTCATCTTTATAACCAAGTCCATTTTCAGTGATGTAAATCTTTTTGTAGTTAGGATAATCTTTCTTCACGCGCATGATTTGGTCATACAAACCTTGAGGGTAGATAATCCAATCCCAATCCGTACGTGGCACATAGTCAGGAGCTACACGACGACCAACACCTTTAATTTGGTATTTAGAGCTTCCTTTCTCACCCTTACCATTATGGATAATTTCAGTTTCTCCATCAAAGGCTTCCATCCAGTCACTCATATAGTAGTTGATTCCTAGGAAATCGTTCAAGTCTTTCGCAGCTTCTAATGCTGTAAAATCTTCTTCACGAAGATCTAAGCTACCACCATTAACTGATAAAATATGGTTGACACCTTCCATCGTTTCAGCTGAATAGCGACCTAGATAAGTTGCATCCAAGATAAATTTATTGTGGATGATATCTTCCAACTCAGCAGCGCGAACATCTGCTGGATTTTCAGGATCTAGAGGATATTTAGTAGGCAGTGCGTGAATAACACCAATTTCACCTTTATAACCTTTATCTTTATATAGCTTGACTGCACGCGCATGAGACACCATCATATTGTGGTGCGATTGGAAGACTTTGGCAAGATCGTACTGAATACCTGGAGGGAATTTACCAACCAAGTATTGACCATCACCGATTGGCCCAATTTCATTAAAGGTTGTCCAATAGTTTACTTCTGGAAATTCTTCAAAACAGAAGGCAGCGTAGTCTACAAAGTGTTCGATATTTTCACGGTTTAAGAAGTCGCCATTTGAGTGGAGAGCTTCTGGCGTGTCAAAATGATGAAGAGTTACAAAGGGCTCAACATGACGTTTGTGACACTCTGCAAATAGATTATGATAAAACTCAACACCTTTCTGATTTACTTGACCGTAACCAGTCGGGAAAATACGTGACCAAGCAATAGAAATTCGAATACCATTGACACCATACTCTTCTGCCAACTTGAGGTCAACTGGGTATCGATTGTAAAAATCACTGGCTGGTTCTGCAGTGTACCAGTAGTTATCTTCAAGATATTTATCCCAAGCAACTGGTCCTTTTCCATCAGTATGCGTAGCACCTTCTGCTTGATAGGCAGCTGTTGCGCCACCGAAAATAAAGTCTTTTGGAAGTGTTTTTGTCATTTTTTTCACCTATTTCTTGATTTAAAATAAAGTAAAAGTGAGAGGAGAGGAGTCAGTGAGCCATCCTTCTCCATCTCACTTCTTGTACCAAGTCACCGAATTGTGACATGAGGAGGTAAAAACAATGTCTTTTTACCGACGAATTAACAAGGCGATTAGGAAATTCGCCATAGCGATTTCCATAACGATAGGAGACTATTTCAGAGTCCCTATCGTTAATCGAATTGTGACATGAGGAGGTAAAAACGATATCTTTTTACCGACGAATTAACAAGGCGATTAGGAAATTCGCCATAGCGATTTCCGTAACGAGAGGAGACTGTTTCACAGTCCCTATCGTTAATCGAATTGAGCTTGTACGAATGCAAGAGCACCTTTTCCATCACGGGTTAATTTGATGTATTGAGCGCCTTCTGTCTTGGCAAGTTTAATATCGAGTTTATCGGTTTCTGCTTTCATATCTTCAAAGTTTGAAGCAACTTGAGGAGCAAGGATAACCAAATCAAACTCTGGCAGCATTTCACGGTGAGCACCATAACCACCTGCTGCTGCTTTCACAGGAACATTGTACTCTGCTGCTGCCTTGTTCAAAGCATTTGCAAGAAGTCCACTTGTACCTCCACCTGCACAGAGAACGAGGACATTTGTTTCTTCAGTGATAGTATTTTGTGTTGCTTCTACACCCGCTTTTTCAAGAATAGCATCTGCTTTTGCAGTGTTAAAGTTTGCAGCAACTTTTTCTTTCAATTCGTCATTAGACTTACCTGAACGTTCTTCTTCAAGAATTTGTTCATCATAGACCTTAAGGAATGGATAGTAAATGACTACGTCAACCACGATTAGAAGGGCAGCAAGAATGAATGATAGAACTTGGAAGTTCGTACCAAGAACTAGACCTAGTGGAGCTGGAGTTGTCCATGGTAGATTAGCAGTAAATGAGTTCATTCCAAGAGTTTCAATAAAGAATTTGAAAATCCAAACGTTTGCGATTGGAGCAAAGATAAATGGAATGAAGAAGATTGGGTTCAATACAAGCGGTGCACCAAACAAGATTGGTTCGTTGACACCAAAGAAGGTTGGAACAACAGACGCACGTCCGATTGCACGGTTACGTTTTGATTTTGTTAACCACATGAACATGAAAGGAACAACCAGTGTCGCACCAGTACCACCCATGGTAACGATAAACATTTGTGTACCAGAAGTAAGAATCTTGTCAGCGTGCATACCTTGTTGGAGAAGGTTCAAATTGACTTCGGCATTTGCATAGGTAATAGCTGCGATAGCTGGTTCAACGATAGATGGACCATGGATACCAACAAACCAGAAGAAGGCAAAGGCACCAAAGATAATGGTGATACCTAGATAACCATCAGCAGCAGAGAATAATGGTGCAAAGAATTTACCGATTGATTCTGCTACACTAGCACCCACAAAATGACGTGCTATTAAATCAAGAGCATAAAGAGAAACCACTGATAGAGTGAATGGAATCACATCTTTAAAGACTTGTGAGATATTTGGCGGAACTTCGTCAGGCATGCGAATAGTGACATTATTCTTAACACAAACCTTATAGATAGCTACGGTAACAAAGGCAGCAAGGAAGGCTGAAAGCAAACCTTTTGTTCCCAAGAATCCAGTAGCTAGACCATTTTCGATAGGATCAGCTGCCAACATCAACAAACCAACAATTGCTGCCAACAATGTTGACATATAGTTGATTTGATTGGTTTTCTCCATGCTTCGATTGACTGAGTCAGTCAAAGATTTAGCTGTTGTACCAGCTACCAAGAGAGCCAGAATTCCCATTGAATAGCTGTAAGGTTTCATCAGAAAAGCTACAACTTCATCAGACCATTTAAAGCCCCATGAGTTTGGTACAAAGGCAATCAAGATAAAGATACTTGAGAAGAGAATAACAGGCATACCAGCAATAAAACCATCACGAATAGCACGAAGATAGATATTACGAGATAGTTTTTCAAAGAAAGGCTTTCCTTTCTCGATAAATGCAATTAGTTTATTCATTATTTAACTCCTCTCTTGTAGAGTTCGATTAAGTGGTGCATCAAATCTTTTAACAAGATAGTTGTCATCAAGTGATCTTGACCATGCATCATGGTTACACTATAAGCTAAGTCCTCGCCAGCTGCTTCCTTAGTCAATAGACTTGTTTGCGCGTGGTGAGCCTCTGCAATACAGCTACCAGCTTCCTCTACCAGAGCGTCCGCTTTTTCAAAATCACCAGCTTCAGCAGCCTTCAAGGCTTCTAATAGTTTTGAACGAGCATCGCCAGCATAGGCTACGATTTCAAAACCTAACAATGTTACTTCTTCTCTATTCATGATAGAATTCTCCTTATATAATTTTAAATAATTTTTATGACAATAAACGTTGGATATGTAGAACTAGATAAACTCGTTCACTTTTATACAAATCAAGACCCGTATGTTGCGTAATCACATCATAGATCTTGGAACCAATCTCGAAGGCTTTTGGATAGGATTGTTTAATATGATCTTCCATATCCAGAAGTGATTGGTTATCATCTCTGGATCTGTCTAAATAATCCAAGAAATAATTCAAATGGATCATAAAGCGATCATAGAAATGGTTATTCTCTTTGGTTCGTTGAATTGCATATTCCTTTAGAACTTCCTCAACATTCCTGAGAATTTCTTTCCTCTTATCAATCGACTCCACAAGTTCCACTTCATTTTCACCTTCGGCATTGATGAAATGATAAGCAATCCGAATAATCTCGTCCTCAGGAAAATGATCTGCTAGCTTCTGACGGTAAATTTCAAAAGCTTCATTTGCGATTTGAAAAGCGACAGGATACTTAGCGGAAATATCTGGCAGATTACTATCCTTGTACCTTCCTTGTGCTAGAGCTTGGTAAGAACAGTAAATATGATCTGTCAAGGTTACGTAGAGATACTCTTGAATCGGATAATGATATTTCTTTGATAGCTTATCAATGATTTCATAAGTCACTGTGATAAAATCAAGCGGAACATCTTTGAGGAGAGCCATAAAGTTTTCTCTTGACTCTTCGGTCTTCATCCGAAAGATTTTCTCAACCTGATGTTCAGCAATCAAATCCCCTTTCTTCTTTCCGAATGCAATCCCCTTACCAATCACAATCACTTCTTCTCCCTTATCATTTCTGACAAGCGAGACATTGTGATTCATTGGATTTAGAATTCGATACATGTCAACCTCCTTTTATATTTTAAAGGTATATGAGTATAAAAAATGACCACAAATGAACTAGAAAATCAGCCGATTTCTAATTCACCTGTGATCATGCCTAATATTACTTAGTAACACTCACCTTGTATTAACTTGTGATTTAAGTATAACACAAGTAAGTTATTTTGTAAACCTTTACATACAACTTTTTTTAAACTTAACTATGTTCTAAAATTCATCAAACAGAGGATCTGTTTTTATTTATTTTTGTAAATCAAAACAAAAACAGGAAGACAGAAAAATAAAAAAGTAGCTACATTTTTAAAATTCATTAAATCTAATAAACAAAGAACACAAGAAACTATAAAACAAAATACGGTTATTTTTTTAAACGAACTATTCATAAAGAAATAACCTCTAAGGTAAATCTATGGTGTAAACAAGGTTCACAAACGGCACTTCTACTGTAGCTACAGCAACTGTCCAATAATTTTCTACAGCAGTTTTTACAGCCCAGCCAATCGCACCACTTATTACAGCAACAAATCCAGATGTAACAGGATTAACCGCAAATTGTTTCAAATGCCATCCAGCATATCCAGTAGCGAAAGCTCCAGCAGCCCAGCCACCCATCCCCCTCACTTGAGGACCAAGATTGAAACGAAAACCTACAGGACCTCTTTCGTAAACGTTGGGTAACTCTTTTACAGCTTCATACATCAAACTTGCTTCTTGTACAGAAATACCAATATTTTTTGCTAACTCTTCAGGAGTGCCTTTTAAATTTATATTTCCAAATTTATCTACATAAAAATAATCTTCCAAAATTTGACCAGCATTTACAATATCTTCTGAAACCGAAACATTATAAAATTTATTCCCATCAACATTCAAAACAATATCATTTGCTTTATCTACTGTAGTTAGGGCACTATCTGCAAATACAGAACCACTAACCATAGGTAAGGCTGATGAGAATATTGAAACAATACCTAGTCCTACAACTAACGCTTTAAAACTCTTTTTAGTAGCCGTTTATCTTCTCCTTTTATAAAACAATGAATGAAATGTGCATCTAAATATAGTTTATTCTGGCAATATTGTTTCCGTATTTTTCCTTCCTAGCTCGTAAAATAAACTATATCCTATTTTTATTATACTTCATATAGTTACTTTCTAATTCATATTAACTTGTGATTTAAGTATAGCACAAGTAAGTTATTTTGTAAACCTTTACATACAACTTTTTTTAAATTTTTTTAGATTCATGTTCCTAAACTAGGAGGACTTTCTTACACGCGTTCTTTCCATGAAGTTGCTGTTCTTTGAAGAACTTTGTTGAGTTCGTCAATGTTTTCAAATCCAGTTGTGCGAAGCCATTCGCGAGCTGCTGCTTCACCATCTTTGATGTAAGCTTCAACTGATCCTGCCCATGTAGCACGGCCACAAAGAACTCCGTTAAAGTTTGCACCTGATTCATGAGCAAATACAAGAGTATCTTGGAAGAGTTTAGCTGATACACCAGCACTCAAGTAGATGTATGGCAAGTTCGTTGCTTCATCTTGCGCTTTGAAGAAGGCTGCTGCTTCTTCACGTGTATAAACTACTTCACCTTCAGCGAAGCCTTCAACATATTTAATGTTAACAGGAACTTCAACTTTCAAAACATCAATGTTAAAGCGTGGGTCTGAAAAGACTTTCATAGCGCCGATAACTTTGTGTGGTTTTACTTTAGCGTATTCTACAGAACCTGCATCCGCAATTTTTTCATCGTAAGCAAGGATTTCAAGGAAGAATGGGATATCTTCAGCCACACACTCAGAACCGATGCGTTCGATGTAGGCTTGTTTTTCTTGATTGAGTTCGTCTGAGCTATCTACATCATAGTAAAGCAAGAATTTAACTGCATCTGCACCTTCTTCTTTAATACGTTTTGCAGACCAAACATCCAAGCAGTCTGGCAAGCGTTTTGTGCTTGTTGTGTCATAACCTGTTTTTTCATAAGCAAGGAGAAGACCAGCTTTTTCATCAAGAGCTTTAGTTGCTGGAAGTCCATACTCAGGGTCAAGAAGCATAGATGAAGCATATTTAGTCAATTCATCTGCTACCAAGACTTTAAGTTCTTCCATTTGGGCCACAGTTGGTTCTTCTGTTTGGTGTTGAGCCATGAGGCGTTTCAAAGCACCACGTTGGTCAAATGCAAGAGCTGAGATGATACCATTTTCATCAGAAAGTTTTTCTAAGCGTACACGTTTTTGTTCTGTTAAAGCCATTTTATACCTCTTTTACTATTAATTGATCATATAGAGCTTGATAGTTGGCCATGTTGACATGACCAGTCATTTTTTCTTGAGCATTGAGCATACCAAGGACATTTGCCTTGATGAGTAATTCTGCATCCGATTCTTTGTGAAGAAGTCCTGAAGAAATTCCTGCCACAGTAGAGTCTCCAGATCCAACAGGATTTACCACCTGAATTCTAGGAATATCTACCTTGTAGAAAGTGTCACCATGTTTGGCAAAAGTACCGTTGGCACCAAGTGAAACGATAATCCATTCAATCCCTGCAAACAAAGGTTCTTGAAGTACTTCTTTTAATTCATCCAAATCCTCAGAAACTTCTCTTCCAAGAAGCTGAGACAATTCTTCATTATTTGGTTTGATGACTGTTGGTTTATGGGGTGATTCAAGAACAGCCTGAAGTGCTGCACCTGAGCAATCCAAGACTACAGGCTTGCCAGCTTGATTAGCAAGTTCTACCAAGCTCGCATAGTAATCAACTGGAAGGCCAGCTGGCAGACTACCTGAGATGGCTACTACTTCAACTGACTCCAAGAGTTTTTTGAAATGTTCCAAAAACTCTTGACCTTCCTGTTCCAATACTTCAGGACCTTTTTCAAGAACCTCTGTTTGGTTGTCTCCGTGAAGAATAGCGATACAGTTACGAGTTTCTCCCTGAATTGAGAAGAAATCTTTCTTTACTTGATCATCGATATGTTCAACCAAAAACTCACCAAGTTTGCCACCTACTAAACCAGTAGCAAGAACAGAATCCCCAAATTCTGAAAGTACTCGGGTAACATTGAGCCCCTTACCACCAGCCGTTTTGCTTACATCCACCACACGATTGACAGTATCAATCTTTAACTCATCCAAGGGATAGGAAATATCAATGGATGGGTTCATTGTGACTGTTAAAATCATAGGTCACCTCTTAGTCGTGGTATTCTCCGCGATCCCATTTTTCAAGGAATTCAGTGAAGAAGTTTGCGTCTGTTTGTTGAGAATTGTGACTTTCAAGGTGTTCAATTTTCGCAATCAATTTCTTGTTTTCTTCAGATGGTTTGTATTCAGCATGGATGAAAGCTTCGATGATATCACACATAAGCAATTCACCAGTAATCTTACCACCAAAACCGATAACGTTAGCGTTCAATTGCTCTTTAGCATAAAGGGCTGTTGTCATATCACGAACCAAGGCAGAACGAACACCTGGAACTTTATTTACAGCGTTGTTGATACCAACACCAGTACCACAGATACATACCCCAAGATCAGCTTGACCGCTAGTTACAGCTTCCCCTACTTTTTTACCAAAGATTGGGTAGTGAGTACGTGTATGGTCATAGGTACCAAAGTCAATAACTTCATATCCTTTTGATTTCAAAAATTCTGAAACCGCCATTTTTTCATCTGTTACGATGTGGTCACATCCAATTGCAATTCTCATTAGTTATTCCCTCCGATTAATTATATAAATCTAATATCATTTATCCCTACTCAAGAAAAATCAAGATTAGCTTAGGAAGCGAGCTGCAAGCATAACTGAGGTTAGCTAAAGTGAGCTGACAACAGATTATCTTGATTTTTGAAGAGTATTAGCACATTTTATTCAACATGTCGACCCGGATTTGATGACGTCCACCATCGTATTGACCGTTAACAAATCCTTTAGCGATATTTTTAGCCAATTCATCACCAACAAGTTGTGCTCCCATAGTGATCATACGTGAGTTGTTGTGGCCACGAGTCATATAAGCTGAACGTTCGTCAGAAACTTCTGCAGCAACCATTCCTTTGATCTTAGTTGCGACCATAAATGGACCAGCTCCATAAGCATCAATCACGATACCAAGGTTTTGTTCTTCTTTGTTTACTTCTGCAGCAACAGCGAGAGTCACATCAACAAAGTCTTGACCTTCAGCTGTAACATCCACAAGGTGGAAGTTTTCTTTTTCCAAGAAGTCTTTCACAAC
The DNA here is from genome assembly GCF_013276335.1 of Streptococcus sp. 2100. Taxonomy (NCBI): domain Bacteria; kingdom Bacillati; phylum Bacillota; class Bacilli; order Lactobacillales; family Streptococcaceae; genus Streptococcus; species Streptococcus sp. 2100. Next base: position 10,511 of record NZ_VMKV01000029.1, read on the forward strand.
TTCTTTCAATCTCAAACCTGCAGCATCTGCACCGATAACAATAGACATATTGTATACTCCTTTTATTTTTTCTATGCTGGATTCCAGCAGTGTATTGGCTGTCTTTAAAAAACAGTCAATTAGTCCTCACAAACATAATATACTACTATTGTTTGAAAAAGTCAATAGTTTATGTTTGTTTTTGTTGTTTATTTTTTTGATTTTTTATAAAACTTCTATCTCAAACCCTAATTCTTCAACCTGATTGGCTTCTAAGAGACGAACATTCTTCTTATCTTCTAAATGATTTTCTGCTGAATTTTAAGCAGACTATCATTTCTCTTTTTAGAATCAAAAGGTCGAGATTGTGGAATCTCTACAGGAACAATAGGTTGTGGCATTCAAATATCCTCCAATCGTTTTACTTTACGAATAGTATACAGGAGGTCTTCCGTAACCGCCCAATAACGAAGTATATTGAAAAATCTCCAGACTAGAGAACTCACGGATAGTTCCTAATCTGGAGATTTCTTATTTACACTTTTCTTGTACAACTTTAGTCCATGGTAAATAAGCCTCTAAAACCTCTTTGTTTACGAGAGTTTCCTCGTTTGGAAGACATTCTAGAAGATAGGATAG
>NZ_VMKV01000003.1:0-62375 GCF_013276335.1 Streptococcus sp. 2100
CCTGCGGCTAGTTTCCTAGTTTGCTCTTTGATTTTCATTGAGTATCAGATTTAAGAAATTAACTTCCTCGTCTCCAGAAAATTGCTAAGACAATCATGGAACCTAAAACAGCTGGGATAATAGCTGTTCCTGATAAAACTGGCCCCCAAGTTCCAAAGAGCAAGTGACCTAGAAAGGCTCCGATCCAACCGAGAAACATTTTTCCAAAACATCCCATTCGCTCTCCACGATTGGTCAGAGTACCTGCTAAAAATCCCACTAGGAGACCAACGAACATACTTCCTAACATATTATCTCCTTAATTTGCCCAATTCCCATTACGGAAAAGAGGTACTCGCGTTCCATCCTCACGAATACCATCGATATCCATTTGGTTAGAACCAATCATAAAGTCTACGTGAACATCTGAACGGTTAAGCCCTGCAGCTTCAAGCTCCTCTTCGCTCATCTCCGCTCCATCAACAACGCTAGTCGCATAGGCTGCACCGATAGCCAAGTGGTTTGACGCATTTTCATCGAAAAGGGTGTTAAAGAAGGTAATGCCTGACTGAGAAATTGGACTTGGATCTGGTACCAAGGCACATTCACCCAAGGCACGCGCACCCGCATTTTCAAAGACAAGGTCTTTCATAACCTGATCACCCTTCTCAGCAGTGATATCTACGATTTGTCCATCCTTAAAGGTCACCTTAATGCCTTCAATGATATTTCCGTTGTAGCTAAGCGGTTTTGTAGAAGTGACATAACCATCTGCACGACGGAAGTCAGGCGCTGTGAAGACCTCTTCTGTCGGCATATTTGGCAAGAATTCTTCGCCCTGTGCATTAACAGCACCAGCTGATTCCCAAACGTGGTTCTTCGGCAAGCCAAGGGTCAAATCTGTCCCTGGCGCTGTGTAGTGAAGGGCTGAAAATTGCTCTTTATTGAGCATATCGGCCTTGCTCTTTAAGACAGCTGCATGTTCCTCCCAAGCCTTAACGGGATCTGCTTCGTAAACACGGCAAGTTTTGAAGATTTGGTCCCAAAGGAGATCGACTGCTTCTTCGTCGCTCGCAGCATTTGGAAAGACTTTCTTGGCCCACTCAAGTCCAGCAGCGGCTGCTACAGTCCAGCTAACCTTGTTAGATTGAGTTGCGATTCGCATTGGCTTCATGGCAAGTCCCATAGCTTTAGCAGAAGCTGAAAGCTTGTCAGCGTCCACTCCGTTCAAGGCACCTGGATCAGATGAACGAACTCCAAGACGGCTAGCCTTGTTCTCCAAGAGATAGTTCATCTCAGCAATCTTGTATTCTGGCACATTGTCCAAACGCTCCATCGGGGCATGGAGGAATTTCTCACGGTTAATCACATCATCTGTCCACTGAACGATGACCTCATGCGCACCCAAGGCATAAGCTTCTTTCACGATTAGATGTGCCAATTCACGTTGCTCCACATCAATAGAGAGAGCCAAAGTGTGACCAGGTTGCACGTTAATTCCGTTCGCAACCAACAATTTCGCATATTTTTCTAGATTTTCTTTAAAATTTGGTAAAACCATGTAATTTTCTCTTTTCTATTTTTATTTTTCTTTCACAGCAGAGAATAATCCTGCTAAAGCAATGACACCTGACAAAAGTGCTGTTGATAGAAGAATTGTCTGATCAGCAAGGTCTAATTGATACTCAAAGACTTTTTCAGCTGGTTTGTCTTCCGCAAAAATTCTTAGTTTCATGAAATGTCCTTTCTTATTCTTCATGCTCTCCTAGGTAGAGGCGTCGTGCCTCTGGACTATTTGTGAGGATATCTATATAGGTTTCATAGTCATCAGGCAGAGGCTTTCCTAAAGAGATATCTTGTTCTGGATTTATATTTTTCCCATAAAGAAAGCAAAGATAGAGACGTTCGTTGAGTGTTGGAAATACTTCAATAGACATAAGTTCAGCCTGACCTACCCGATCCCAATCCTGTTCTTTGATATCTGATATGATATAGGTTTGGAAGAGTCCCATAAGTGGATTATCTTCTGGTAGTCCACTGTCTTTATCCGCCAGGACCAAAGAACAACGTCTACCAAAACCAGCAAGTTGGCGCTCCCTTCCCTTTACCGAAACAGTAATAGGATGCCCTCCAATATGGCTATAAATCCATTCTTTAGGCAGTTCATAATTTAACAGGGGGGTAACTTCTTTGACAATCGCTACAGGACTATAGCGTAGAAACTGGCGAGTAACAGCCTTACAAAAGAGGATATCTTCATCTTTCAAGGTCACTCCCTTCCAGTTATTTTCCTCATTAAAATGGTTGAAAAATACCAGATAGGGATCACGCACCATTTGTGCTAATACATAAACGCCATTTCGCAAACGTATGGAAATAACTTTCCCTGGTTTCCAGGGTGTTGCTCTTTTTTTCTTTTCCATCATGATACAACCTCAAACCTACACAAGACATTTCAAACTATTAAAACAAATCATCAAACAAGCTGAGCTGGTTATCCTCTGGCATATTTCCAAGAATCCCCATCTCATCCATCTTTTCAACCAAGGTTGATGAGAGTCCACCACGCTTGCGTAGTTCTGTTTTAGAGAGGAATTCTCCCTCTTCACGCGCTCGCACCAACTGCTTAGCAACGTTCTCTCCCAGACCATCCATTGCTACAAATGGCGGGATGAGGGTGTCTCCATCGATGAGGAATTCAGTCGCATCACTGCGGTAGAGATCGAGTTTGCCAAACTTAAAGCCACGCTCCCACATCTCATTGACAATCTCAAGAGTTGTATAAAGATCAATTTCTACATTAGAGGCTTCATTGTTCTTCCGTTTTTCAGAGATTTCTTCCATTCTGCGCTTGATAGCCTCCAAGCCCGCCCCCATGGTCTTGATATCAAAAGCCTTAGCACGGATTGAGAAATAAGCACAGTAGTAATAAATGGGATGATGAACCTTGAAGTAAGCTACGCGCAAGGCCATCATAACGTAGGCTGCCGCATGGGCTTTAGGGAACATGTACTTAATTTTCCCACAGGATTCGATATACCACTCTGGTACCTTATTAGCCTTCATGGCTTCGATGTAGCCATTGCGTTCCTCTTCGGAAATCTTCAACCACAAGCCTTTACGCACCCGTTCCATAATGGTAAAGGCCAACTTAGGTTCCAGACCCGCATGCATGAGGTAAACCATGATGTCGTCCCGACAACCGATAACAGTCGATAGGTCCGCTATTCCTTGCTTAATCAAATCTTGGGCATTGCCCAGCCAAACATCGGTACCGTGGGACAACCCTGACAACTGAAGCAATTCTGCAAAAGTCGTCGGATGGGTTTCATCTACCATGCCTCGGACAAAGTTGGTTCCAAACTCTGGAATCCCCAGCATACCCGTAGGCGTTCCGATTTGCTCAGGTGTTACTCCTAGCACATCAGTCCCAGAAAAGAGTGCCATCACGCCTTCGTCATCCATAGGAATTTCATTAGGGTCAATCCCAGACAAATCCTGAAGTTTCCGAATCATGGTCGGATCATCATGTCCTAGAACATCTAGCTTGAGGACATTCTCATCGATATCGTGGAAGTTAAAGTGAGTGGTCTGCCATTCAGCCATCACATCATCTGCTGGATACTGGACAGGAGTAAAATCATAGACATCCATGTAGTTAGGAATAACAACGATTCCCCCCGGGTGTTGTCCTGTTGTCCGCTTGACACCAGCGGCACCTTGAGCGAGGCGTTCTACCTCTGCGTCACGATAAAACTTGCCATAATCTCGCTCGTAACCCTTGACAAAGCCATAGGCAGTCTTGGCAGCCACCGTACCAACCGTTCCTGCACGGAAGGCATATTCCTCACCAAAGATATCACGCACATCCAAGTGGGCGCTAGGCTGGTCTTCTCCCGAGAAGTTCAAGTCAATATCGGGAACCTTGTCCCCATCAAAACCAAGGAAGGTCTCGAAAGGAATATCCTGCCCATTTTTACTGAGTTTGTGACCACAGTTTGGACAGTCCTTATTGGGCATATCAAAACCTGAACCATAAGATCCATCGGTGATAAACTCGCTGTATTGACACTGACCACAGACATAGTGAGGAGAGAGAGGATTGACCTCTGTAATCCCAATCATGGTCGCAACGAAACTAGATCCGACAGATCCACGAGAACCCACCAAATAGCCCCGTTCATTGGAGCGTTGCACCAACATCTGGGAAGCTAGATAGATTACAGCAAATCCATTCCCCAGTATGGATGTTAATTCTTTTTCAATCCGCAAATCAACAATATCTGGTAGCGGATTTCCATAAATCTCAAAAGCTTTCTTATAGGTTAACTCAGCGACCGTTTCTTCCGCCTTGTCGATGAAAGGCGTGTACAAGTCACCCTTAACAACCTCAACAGGTTCAAAGATTTCTGCCAAGGCATTGGTGTTTTCAATAACCAATTTGCGAGCTAATTCCTCTCCCAAAAAGGCAAATTCATCCAACATCTCATTGGTCGTTCTAAAATGGGCTTTTGGCAGAGGAGCTGGTTGGGCATGTTCACCGTGACCGATAGTTCGGTTAATCATCGCACCCTGTCCCAAACTACGGACGATAATTTCACGATAAATCTCTTCTTCCGGTTCGATATAGTGGACATTTCCCGTAGCAAGAACAGGCTTGCCAAGACGGTCTCCCACTTCTATCAAACTTTTGATAATGGTCTGTAGTTCTTCCATATCCTTGATCTGCTCCTTGGCAATCAAGGGAGCATAGATAGCTGGTGGCATGACCTCAATAAAGTCATAATACTTGGCCACCTCAACCGCCGCATCCACACCTTGGGAAACGACTGCATCAAAAACTTCACCTTCAGAGCAAGCTGAACCTAAAATCAAACCTTCCCGATGGGCATCTAAAACCGTTCTCGGAATCCGTGGCACCCCTTCAAAGTACTTAGTGTTAGACAAGGAAACCAGCTTAAAGATATTTTTTAGACCTACCTGATTCTTGACATAAATGGTCGCATGTTTAATCCTAGCTTTTTTATAAGAATCTGGACTAATCAAATCAATGTTTAGTCTAGCCAAGTCGGTCACACCATGTTTTTCTGCCACCTCTTTGATAAAGATGAAGAGCAGACGACCAGTAGCTTCCGCATCGTAATTGGCCATGTGGTGATGTTCCAAAGCCACACCAAAACGCTTGGTCAAAGGCCCCAAACCATGACGCTTATACTCAGGATAGAGATTTCTAGCAAACTCAAGTGTATCAATAACCGGCTGACTAATCCTTGGAAGACCATGACGCTCATAGTTGGCATTCATAAAGCCAACGTCAAAGGTCGCATTGTGGGCAACTAGGACCGTATCTTTACAAAATTCTTGGAATTCTTGCAAAACTTGTTCCAGTGGCTTGGCATTTTTGACATGGTCATCTGTAATTCCAGTTAACTCAGTGGTAAAGGCTGACAAGGGATGCCCAGGATTGATAAATTCATCAAATTCAGCAATGACATTCCCCTTGTACATCTTAGAGGCCGCAACCTGAATCAAGTCATTATAGATGGCTGATAGCCCCGTCGTTTCCACGTCAAAGACCACATAGGTTGTTTCGGACAAGTCCTTCTCCACTTCGTTATAAACGATAGGAACACGGTCCTCCACGATATTGGCTTCCATACCATAGATCAGCTGGATTCCCGCTTTCTTAGCCGCCTTATAGCCATGCGGGAAGGACTGGACATTCCCATGGTCCGTGATGGCAACCGCCTTGTGTCCCCACTTAGCAGCGGTCGCAACAATCTCCTCTACTTCTGGAAGAGCATCCATGGTCGACATGTTAGTATGAGCATGAAACTCAACCCGACGCTCACCTTCTGGCATCAAATCCTTCCGCTCATAGTGAACAACTTCCTGCACATCCTGTACGTTCATAGTTAAATCGCGTGTGAAGTTATTCATCTCCACATTCCCACGCACTCGGAGCCAAGAATTTTTCTTAATTAGGTCAAACTTCTGGGCCTCTTCCTCATTCTTAACCCACTTTTGCATAGAAAAACTCGAAGTGTAGTCGGTCATTTTAAAGTTGATCAAAACACGCCCTGTTCTGGTCACTTTTTGCTCCACATCAAACACAACCCCTTCAAAGACCAGACGATTTTCCTCCGTCGTCACTTCAATCATAGGAGTAATCTCCGCCTTGTCCAACTTCGGTTTAGCTGCAGCTTTTTTCGCTTGAAAATCAAAGGCTGGTTTCTCTTCCGCTGGAGGAGGTGCCATCTGTTCTAGTTGTTCCATAGCACGGAGCGCTTCCTCATTGGCCGCTTGAACAATCTGCTCATTTTCAGCATGAAAGGCCTCTTCCTGCTCTTGGGTCAGCACATCATTTTTCTCTACTTGACAATTAAAAGTTGGAAAGCCAAATTGTTCAAGTTGTTTGGCTAAATTAGGAAGATGATTTTTCTTAAAATGCTCCTTATCAATCGCTTCGGAACCTTCAATAAAGAGTTGGTTCCCCTCCGCACGAACTTGCAAATTCTGATAAAGGGACTTAAAACCTTGACTAGCACATGGCCCCTCAGAAAAAGCCTCACTATAGTAGGACTGCAAGAGTTGATTTGAAAATTCTTGAGACAGAGTCTTGATTTCGAAAACAGCTTTATTGCCTGTCTTAGAAAATTCCTCACTCAGCCCTTTCTTTAATTCTAAAAAGATTTCAATCGGTAAAATATTAGAAAATACGAAATGAAACTCCCATACCTTACTAATTTTATGAACCACAACTCGCTCAATATTGGCCTGTGATAAAGCAGGATCCTGCCTCATTTCAGTAGGCATCCCCAGTTGATTCATCAAAATTTCAAAACTGTTTGACATTCATTTTCCTCACATTATTCTCCTACTATTTTACCATATTTAGAGGTATTTTCTAAAGACAAAAGGAAGCCACTAAGTGACTCCCTTCTAGAGTGAGGACAGATTAGTCTTCACCTTTGTTTTTCTTAATGATTTCTTCTTGTACTGACTTAGGTACATCTTCGTAGTGGTCAAATACCATCATGAATGTACCACGTCCTTGAGATGCAGAACGAAGAACTGTTGCGTAACCGAACATTTCAGCAAGTGGAACGTAAGCACGAACGATTTGGCTGTTACCATGTGCTTCCATACCATCTACACGTCCACGACGAGCAGTTACGTGACCCATAACATCACCGAGGTTTTCTTCTGGAACAGTGATAGTTACAAGCATCATTGGCTCAAGGATAGCTGGTTGTGCTGATTTAGCAGCTTCTTTAAGGGCAAGTGAAGCCGCGATCTTGAAGGCAGTTTCAGATGAGTCGACATCGTGGTATGAACCATCGTAAAGTTTAGCTTTAACGTCAACCATTGGGTAACCTGCAAGAACACCGTTAGCCATAGATTCTACCAAACCTTTTTCAACCGCTGGGATAAATTCACGAGGAACCACACCACCGACGATTGCGTTTTCGAATTCGAATCCTTTACCTTCTTCGTTTGGAGTAAATTCAATCCATACATCACCGAATTGACCTTTACCACCAGACTGACGTTTGAAGAATCCACGTGCTTGAGTAGAAGCGCGGAATGTTTCACGGTAAGATACTTGAGGAGCACCTACGTTCGCTTCAACTTTGAACTCACGACGCATACGGTCAACAAGGACGTCAAGGTGAAGCTCACCCATACCAGAGATAACTGTTTCACCAGTTTCAACGTTTGTTTCAACGCGGAATGTTGGATCTTCTTCAGCCAATTTTTGAAGGGCGATACCCATCTTGTCTTGGTCAGCTTTAGATTTTGGCTCAACCATCAATTGGATAACTGGTTCTGGAACGTTGATTGACTCAAGGATGATTTTAGCTTTTTCATCTGTCAATGAGTCACCAGTAGTAGTGTCTTTCAAACCAACGGCAGCAGCGATATCACCTGAGTAAACAGTGTCGATTTCTTGACGGCTGTTAGCGTGCATTTGAAGGATACGTCCGATACGTTCACGTTTACCTTTAGAAGTGTTCAATACGTATGAACCTGATTGAAGAACACCTGAGTAAACACGGAAGAATGTCAAACGACCTACGAATGGGTCAGTCATGATCTTGAAGGCAAGAGCTGCAAATGGCTCTTCGTCAGATGCTGGACGAGTTTCTTCTTCGTCTGTATCTGGGTTGATACCTTTGATTGCTGGGATGTCAAGTGGGCTTGGAAGGTAGTCGATAACCGCATCAAGCATCAATTGAACACCTTTGTTCTTGAAGGCAGAACCACACAATACTGGGAAGAATTCAACGTTGATAGTTGCTTTACGAATACCTGCTTTCAATTCTTCGTTAGTGATTTCTTCACCTTCGAGGTATTTCATCATCAATTCTTCGTCAGTTTCAGCAACTGCTTCAATCAATTTTTCACGGTATTCTTGAGCTTGGTCAAGGTATTCAGCTGGGATGTCTTCTTCAAGGATATCTGTACCAAGGTCGTTAGTATAGATTTCAGCTTTCATCTTGATTAAGTCGATGATACCACGGAAGTCATCTTCAGAACCGATTGGCAATTGGATTGGGTGGGCATTTGCTTGAAGACGATCGTGAAGTGTGCTTACAGAGTAAAGGAAGTCAGCACCGATTTTGTCCATTTTGTTGGCAAATACGATACGTGGAACTCCATACTCAGTTGCTTGACGCCAAACTGTTTCAGTTTGAGGCTCAACACCTGATTGTGAGTCAAGAACTGTAACCGCACCGTCCAATACACGAAGAGAACGTTGTACTTCGATAGTGAAGTCCACGTGTCCTGGTGTGTCGATGATGTTTACGCGGTGGTTGTTCCATTGAGCTGTTGTCGCAGCAGATGTGATAGTGATACCACGCTCTTGCTCTTGCTCCATCCAGTCCATTTGTGACGCACCTTCGTGAGTCTCACCGATTTTGTGGATTTTACCAGTGTAGTAAAGAATACGCTCAGTAGTTGTTGTTTTACCGGCATCGACGTGAGCCATGATACCGATATTACGAGTTTTTTCAAGTGAAAATTCGCGTGCCATGAGGTTTGTTTCTCCTATTTATTTTTGATTTCTATTCTATTATAACACGATTTTAATAAAAACGGATAGGCAGGACCTACCCGTTCTCAATCTTTTCATGCTATTGTTGGTTTCAACTTGTAGATTTACAAGTTGAATTGAACTCGGGCTAAAGTTAATTAGCCGATTTGAGCCGGAACGGGATGCTGTGTGAAAAAGATAAACTTCCTTGTATTCGTCGAATACTGCGTCAGTTTCCTATTTTCACCTTGCATCCTTACCGTTCCTAGCATCATGATTTTACCAACGGAAGTGTGCGAATGCACGGTTAGCTTCAGCCATACGGTGAGTGTCTTCACGTTTCTTAACAGCTGCACCAGTGTTGTTAGCAGCATCCAAGATTTCTTTTGCAAGACGGTCTTGCATTGTGTGTTCACCACGAAGACGAGCGATTGTTACCAACCAACGAAGTCCAAGTGTTGTACGACGTTCTGGACGAACTTCAACTGGGACTTGGTAGTTAGAACCACCAACACGACGTGCACGTACTTCAAGTACAGGCATGATGTTTTCCATAGCTGTTTCAAATACTTCAAGTGCATCGTTTCCAGTAGCTTCTTTGATTTGCTCAAAAGCACCGTAAACGATTGAAGCAGCTGTACCACGTTTACCATCAAGCATAACGCGGTTGATAAGACGAGTAACTAGTTGTGAATTGTAAAGCGGATCTGGCAATACGTCACGTTTTGGAGCTCTATTTTTACGACTCATTTCTCTTTATCCCCTTTCCTTATGCTTTTGGACGTTTAGTACCGTATTTAGAACGGCCTTGTTTACGATCGTTAACACCTGCAGTATCAAGTGCACCACGGACGATATGGTAACGTACCCCTGGAAGGTCTTTTACACGTCCACCGCGAAGAAGCACCACGCTGTGCTCTTGCAAGTTGTGTCCGATACCTGGGATGTAGGCAGTAACTTCGATAAGGTTGCTCAAACGTACACGAGCGAATTTACGAAGGGCTGAGTTAGGTTTTTTAGGTGTCATTGTTCCAACACGAGTTGCAACACCACGTTTTTGTGGTGAAGAAACGTTTGTTTGAACTTTTTTATGACTGTTGTAACCAACGTTCAAAGCTGGTGATTTAGATTTTTCTACTTTTGATTTACGCGGTTTGCGAACCAATTGGTTAATTGTAGGCATCTACATTCTCCTGTGTTTTTTTATTTTTGGTGATGATACACTTGGTGACAGCTATCATCTGTGTGTACTTTTGCAACATTTGTCAGCACGTCCCTGTACACTCTTGAGAGACCAAAAGTAAAAAGTACCGTCTATTATTGTAACAAAATTTTCCCTTGCTTGTCAAGATATTTTTCTTTTTTATTGTTAATCTTTTCCTAAGCTAACTTCTCAAAGTAACTTCCATTTGCCTGATCGAAGTGGAAATTAGTCTAAAACGGATTTTTATGGTGGAATTAAGTGTGAGACTTTCCGTTCCATCGTTGATAATATGGGAAAAGGCCCGTCAACGATTTCAAAGGAAATTAAGCGCAATCGCATCATGCATCCAACATCCGTCAAATCTGATTGCACGGATTGCACACTTATCAAAAAGCTCCTTATGTCTGTAACAACGCATTTTTCTCATACTAAAAGCTAGGTTGTGGAAAACTGGAAGTTAGTTTTATATTGAATTGAAATAAGACATGAACAAATCTATTGGGAAAGTCAACTTAATTTCTAGAAATGTTTTAATAGCAACAACGTACTATTCTAGTTTCAAGCTACTATAGAAGTTCCTCTTTTCATTCTCTCAAAAGTCAATCATAAAAGAGGAGGAATCGAAGTTCCTCCTCTTCACTGTTTACTATCGAATCAAGTAAATCAAATCGTTACTCATTCACAATTTTTTCATCAACTTTAGGGTTTAGAGTTGTTCCCCAATGTGTAATTGTACGCTGTTGTACTAGTGGTAAGTCTGTGCGGTTGTAAACTGTACGCCATGGTTCCCATACAAGACCTGTCTTTTCTTGAACCTTGATACGAAGATTACGGACATTTCCTCTAAATTGAATCTCTGTTTGGAAGCCTGAAGTTCTGTTTTTTCCGTTATCTTCCCATTGACGTGAACGGATTTCTGGATTTCCTTGTTCATCATATGTAATTTCATCCCAATAAATGTAGTAACGCGCAATATAAGCACCCTTATGATGAAGTTTCAAGAAACCATTTTTGTAAGAAGTAACCTTCGTTTCGATATAGTCTGTACTATTTTGTAAAGTTGCTTGGGCATTATCTTTTAGGAAGGCAGTCTTATATGAGATTGGCACAGCTGGACTTTGAGCGCTAAAGTTAGCTCCTTCTCTGATGAGTTCCTTCAAGTTTTCGACTGTTCCTGTGACAACTTTGCCAGCACCGCTAGCATTACCTCCTACAATTACTGCTGTTACAGAAGTATTCTTCAATAGACGGCTCCATTCAGAATTTGGAGCAATTGTTGCACCTTTGATAACCGCATTAATAGCTGCTTTTAATTCAGTAGACTTACTTGTTGACTCAAACTTAACATAGATTTGACGTCCGTAAGAAACGTTTGATACATATACAGGTGGAGTTTGTGAATCAACGCCTCTTTGTTTTAAATCTTCAGGTGTCACACTCTTGTCAAATACAGCCGCTGGATTGGTCGGTGCATCAAATGTCGCTGTATAGTAAATTTGTTTAAAGTTTACAACTTCAATTTGCTTTTCACCCTTTTGCACAGCCTCAAAGTCAATCTTGAGCGGTGCGCCTGCTTTTTCAAAGTCTGCACCAAATTTTGCTTTCAATTGGTTCATGCTATAGGCTGTAGTTGATTCATACTGAACACGGGCAGGAACGGAATGGCTAGATGAGTAATTCTTTGTCCATCTTTCAACCAAGGTATTCATCGCAGACTGCATACCACTAGTTGTAGGATTTGCTTCAATTCGGCTGTCAGACTGAATCATACCAGGTAAATCGACGCTGACTGTCCCCTTTGCACGGGCAAGACTAATCAATTCTGGCTGATTTTCTAGCAGATTTTGGTTGGCTTTATACAAGCCACCTAGGAAGACATTTTGATTTCCATTGATGGAAACATCTGCTGTGCCTGTAGAGAGGGTTTTCTTGATTTTTTCTACAACGACAAACTCTCCATTTTGTTCCTTAGCACTTGTGTTGTAGCGATTTTCTAAGGTTTCTCCCTTGCGAGTTAAAATATCCAAAGGATTATAAGTTAAACCAAAAAGGTAGTCTTTCAATGCTGATGTTTGATTTACTACTGGTGCGGTTCTGTCCTGTCCAACTTGAGTTGTTGCTGAACGGAATACTTCCACTTCTGCCAAGCTCAATGGAGTATTTTTAGTTTTCAACTCCACTTTTACATAACGAGCGTCTTTGGCGGTGAAGAAAACTTCAAGTTCTGCCTTCCCATTCAAACTATCAAAGTGTTGACGAGCAACTTCTTGTTTTGCTTCATTTAACAAAACAACATCAAAATTGGAAAGACGATTAGCTACATTCCCATCTCCACGATTGTAAAGTTTAACTTTTCCAACATTCTCTGTTTTTCCAAGATCAACTTGCCACCAAGCATTGTCTTCAAAGTTTGTATGCGTTACAGAATGGTGCCCATAGTCACTATCAACATTACCATCCACTACTCGTGTAGCAGCTCCTCCATAAGCAGTAGAACTTTGACTAGCTTGTTTTCCACGAGCGATGTTTTCTGTCTCAACTGGACGATTCCCTTGCTCTGTAGCCAAAGCTACTCCCTGAGCGTTCAATAAAAAGGCCGCAACAACAGCACTACACACACCGAGTCCACACTTTTTGACAAAGCGATGCAAACGTTTTTCTTGATTCATTCCTTATTCCTCCGTTTTTAAATGAATGCGTTTTCCTATTTGTCTATAGTCTATCAAATTTCAAGCAAAAGTCAAGCACAAACCAGCAAAAAAGTCAAGAAAATAAGAAGAAAACGTTTGCTGAATTTTCTGATATTTTCTTTCGATTTCCAGTAAATACTATAGTTTGGAAACTAGATAACACTTGAAAAACACTAACTTTTTTCTTTTCCTATTTATAATTTCACTAGATGAGCTTTTTAAAAGAAATATTAGAGATCAATTTCTGAATAAAAATAGCTGAAAACACATCATCTTCCTAATAATACGTCTTGTCTTATGTGACATTTTTATACTCTTCGAAAATCTCTTCAAACCACGTCAACGTCGCCTTGCCGTACTCAAGTACAGCCTGCGGCTAGTTTCCTAGTTTGCTCTTTGATTTTCATTGAGTATTATTTCCATTATTTATACTGATATATAAAATAATACGGAAAACTTCTCAAAAGTAAGAATTTCTTTGACAAACCAAAGAAAACGCTTGCATATTGTTTTACTACATGCTATACTGGTATAGAAATTTATTGATTGGAGAATCATCATGAGAAAAACACCAGCTCAAACTGAGAAAAAAATGGTCTACAGCATCCGTTCCCTCAAAAATGGAACTGGTTCTGTCCTTATCGGCGCAAGCCTTGTCTTGCTTGCCATGGCTACACCAACTATCTCAGCAGACGAAAGTACACCAACCACTAACGCAAATAATAGTGAAACTACTACTGCCCTTGCCCAGCCTCTTACTGATACAGCAACTAGCACTGGTAAGAAAGAAAGCGATTTTTCTTCACCTAATAATGCAAGCGCTTCCCTAGAGAAAGAAGAAAAACCTGCAACAGAGGCTACCACTCCTGTTGCAAGCCCAGCCGATCCAGCACCACAAACTGGACAAGATCGTTCAAGTGAGACAACTACTTCCACTAGTCCAGTAACGACTGAAACTAAGGCAGAAGAGCCCATCGAAGATAACTACTTCCGTATCCATGTCAAAAAACTTCCTGAAAAAAACAAGGATGCTCAAGGACTATGGACTTGGGACGATGTTGAAAAACCATCTGAAAATTGGCCAAACGGAGCCTTGTCCTTCAAGGATGCCAAAAAAGATGACTACGGCTATTACCTAGATGTCAAATTAAAGGGAGAAGAAGCCAAGAAAATTAGCTTCCTCATCAACAATACAGCTGGAAAAAATCTAACCGGCGATAAATCTATAGAAAAACTAGTTCCAAAAATGAACGAGGCTTGGTTAGACCAAGATTACAAGGTTTTCTCTTACGAGCCACAGCCTGCAGGAACTGTTCGCGTCAACTACTACCGCACAGATGGCAACTATGACAAGAAATCTCTCTGGTACTGGGGAGATGTGAAAAATCCAAGTAGCGCTCAATGGCCTGACGGAACAGACTTTACGGCTACAGGCAAATATGGCCGCTATATCGACATTCCTCTTAATGAAGCCGCAAGAGAATTTGGATTTTTATTACTAGATGAGAGCAAAGAAGGAGACGACGTGAAAATCCGTAAAGAAGATTATAAGTTTACAGATTTGAAAAATCATAGCCAAATTTTCCTAAAAGACGATGACGAATCAATTTACACAAATCCATACTATGTCCATGATATCCGCATGACAGGGGCCCAACACGTAGGAACTTCTAGCATTGAAAGTAGTTTTTCAACACTTGTCGGTGCTAAAAAAGAGGATATCCTCAAACACTCCAACATCACTAATCACCTAGGAAATAAAGTAGCTATCACCGATGTTGCAATAGATGAAGCTGGTAAAAAAGTGACCTACAGCGGAGATTTCTCTGACACAAAACACCCATATACTGTTAGCTACAATTCCGGCCAATTCACTACCAAAACAAGCTGGCGCCTGAAAGATGAGGCTTACAGCTATGATGGTAAACTTGGAGCTGATCTTAAAGAAGAAGGAAAACAAGTTGATTTGACCCTCTGGTCACCAAGTGCTGATAAGGTTTCTGTCGTTGTCTACGACAAGAATGACCCTGACAAAGTAGTTGGAACTGTCGCTCTTGAAAAAGGGGAAAGAGGAACTTGGAAACAAACTCTAGACAGCACAAACAAACTCGGAATCACCGATTTCACTGGATACTACTATCAATACCAAATCGAGCGTCAAGGTAAAACTGTTCTTGCACTCGATCCTTACGCTAAATCTCTTGCTGCTTGGAATAGCGACGATGCCAAGATTGACGATGCCCATAAAGTGGCTAAAGCCGCCTTTGTAGATCCAGCTAAACTCGGACCTCAAGACTTAACTTATGGTAAGATTCACAATTTCAAGACTCGTGAAGACGCCGTTATCTACGAAGCTCATGTGCGTGATTTCACTTCAGATCCTGCCATTGCAAAAGACTTGACCAAACCATTTGGTACCTTTGAAGCCTTTATTGAAAAACTAGACTACCTCAAAGACTTAGGTGTGACCCACATCCAGCTCCTTCCAGTCTTGTCTTACTACTTTGTCAATGAATTGAAAAACCATGAACGCTTGTCTGACTATGCTTCAAGCAACAGCAACTACAACTGGGGATATGACCCTCAAAACTACTTCTCATTGACTGGTATGTACTCAAGCGATCCTAAGAATCCAGAAAAACGAATCGCAGAATTTAAAAACCTCATCAACGAAATCCACAAACGTGGCATGGGAGCTATCCTAGACGTAGTTTATAACCATACAGCCAAAGTCGATCTCTTTGAAGATTTAGAACCAAACTACTACCACTTTATGGATGCTGATGGGACACCTCGAACTAGCTTTGGTGGTGGACGCTTGGGGACAACCCACCATATGAGCAAACGGATCCTAGTTGACTCTATCAAATATCTAGTTGATACCTACAAAGTGGATGGCTTCCGTTTCGATATGATGGGAGACCATGACGCCGCTTCTATCGAAGAAGCTTACAAGGCTGCACGCGCCCTCAATCCAAACCTAATCATGCTTGGTGAAGGTTGGAGAACCTATGCTGGTGATGAAAATATGCCTACTAAAGCTGCTGACCAAGATTGGATGAAACATACCGATACTGTCGCTGTCTTCTCAGATGACATCCGTAACAACCTCAAGTCTGGTTATCCAAACGAAGGTCAACCTGCCTTTATCACAGGTGGCAAGCGTGATATCAACACTATCTTCAAAAATCTCATTGCTCAACCAACCAACTTTGAAGCAGACAGTCCTGGAGATGTCATCCAATACATCGCAGCCCATGATAACTTGACCCTCTTTGACATCATTGCCCAGTCTATCAAAAAAGACCCAAGCAAGGCTGAGAACTATGCTGAAATCCACCGTCGTTTGCGACTTGGAAACCTCATGGTCTTGACAGCTCAAGGAACTCCGTTTATCCACTCTGGTCAGGAATACGGGCGTACCAAACAATTCCGTGACCCGGCCTACAAGACTCCAGTAGCAGAGGATAAACAACCAAACAAATCTCACTTGTTGCGTGATAAGGATGGCAATCCATTTGACTATCCTTACTTCATCCATGACTCTTACGATTCGAGTGATGCTATTAACAAGTTTGACTGGACTAAGGCTACAGATGGAAAAGCATATCCTGAAAATGTCAAGAGCCGTGACTATATGAAAGGGTTGATTGCCCTTCGTCAATCTACAGATGCCTTCCGACTTAAGAGTCTCCAAGATATCAAAGACCGTGTCCACCTCATCACTGTCCCAGGTCAAAATGGCGTGGAAAAAGAGGATGTAGTGATTGGCTACCAAATCACTGCTCCAAACGGTGATATCTACGCAGTCTTTGTCAATGCGGATGAAAAAGCTCGCGAATTTAACTTGGGAACTGCCTTTGCCCACCTCAGAAATGCTGAAGTTTTAGCAGATGAAAACCAAGCAGGACCAGTCGGAATTGCCAACCCTCAAGGACTTGAATGGACTGAAAAAGGCTTGAAATTGAATGCCCTTACAGCCACTGTTCTTCGAGTCTCTCAAAATGGAACTAGCCATGAGTCAACTGCAGAAGAGAAACCAGACTCAACCCCTTCCAAGCCTGAACATCAAAATGAAGCTTCTCACCCTGCACATCAAGATCCAGCTCCAGAAGCTAAACCTGATTCTACTAAACCATCTGCAACAGTAGCTGATGCAGAAAATAAACCTAGCCAAGCTACAACTGGTTCACAAGCTTCACAACCAGCACAAGAAGCACAAGCATCATCTGTAAAAGAAGCGGTTCGAAACGAATCGGTAGAAAACTCTAGCAAGGAAAATATACCTGCAACCCCAGATAAACAAGCTGAACTTCCAAATACAGGAATCAAAAACGAAAACAAACTCCTATTTGCAGGAATCAGCCTCCTTGCGCTCCTTGGTCTCGGTTTCTTACTAAAAAATAAAAAAGAGAACTAAACTAGCCCTCCTATAGAACTATCCCCCAAGCCTTAACGCTCGGGGGATTGATTTTTGCCCTGATAAGCCTATCTATCAAATCATATATTCTACACTATAGGTCGCATCCGAGAGTATTCGTGCCAAAAATTGCTTGGTTCGTTCTTCTTTTGGACGACTAAAGAAATCATGGGCATTATTTTCTTCAACAATTTTCCCACCGTCCATAAAAATAACATGATTGGCTACATCTCTAGCAAAACCCATCTCATGAGTCACTACTACCATAGTAACTCCTTCTTTAGCTAACTGTTTTAAAACATCTAAAACATCCCCTACCAACTCTGGATCCAAGGCCGATGTTGGCTCATCTAATAAAATGACCTCTGGTTTCACAGCAATGGCACGCGCAATACCGATTCGTTGTTGCTGGCCTCCAGAAAGCTGAGAGGGATAGTAAGCTTTATAAGCTAGTAAACCAACTTTTTCTAAGGCAGCTTCCGCACGTTTTGTTGCTTCTTCCTTAGGAATTTTCCGAGCAATAATCAAGCCCTCCAAAATATTTTCCAAGGCCGTTTTATTAGCAAATAAATTATAATGTTGAAAAACGAAAGCAGTCTTCTTGCGAATTTCTAAAATATCTTTTTTAGTCAATTTTCCAAGGTCGTATTCTTTATCAGCAAGCTTCAAAGAGCCACTATCGGCTTTTTCTAAATGATTGAGACATCTGAGAAAAGTCGTTTTACCTGATCCAGATGGCCCCAATATTACAACCACATCCCCTTGGTTGACCTTGAGATTAACATCTCCCAGGACTTGTCTGTCTCCAAATTTTTTTGCAACATGTTCTACTTGTAACATTGTCTCCTCCTATGCTAAACCTGTACTGGGCACTACTTGTCCCTTTCTTCTTTGAATATAGCGTTTCTCTAAGATTGAAAAGCCCCATTGAATCAATCCGCAAATAAGAATGTACTGTAAAAAGATCACAAAATAGGATTCAAAATACTGATAACCATAAGACGCTTCAACACGGGCAATTGCTGTAATATCCTTAATGGTCATCACAAAGACCAAAGAGGTTCCTTTTACAATATTTATGACTAGATTAGCCAGATTGGGCAAGGCTGATTGCAAGGCCTGTGGAAAAACAATCCTCACATAAGCCTGACTAGTGGTTAAACCAATCGCTTGTGCAGCTTCTAATTGTCCCTTATCCACAGTCAAAATAGCCGAACGTAAGATTTCTGATAAACTACCTGTTGTCATCAAACTATAGATAATAAAAGCATAATAGATCGGATTGAGTTTAAAGATATCAACATCACTCCCTATGCTTTTGAGAAATTGATTGAGCAAACTCGGAAACAAACTATAAAAGAAAAGAATCAGCAAAATCGGAGGTGTTGCTCTTATAAAAGCTAGATACACGAGAGAGAAAGTTCGAACACCTTTGACTTTATATATTTGTCCCAGAGCTAAAAACAAGGCTGGTCCAAAACTTAAGACCATGGCTACAATCATAATGATTAAGGTGGTTGGCACCCCTTTTAAGGTCTCTAAAAAAGTTTTCGCAATATAGTCTAAATCCATATCCTATCTCCCTTTCGTTTCCAAAGATTTTTCTAACAAGCGACTCAAGAAGGAAACAGCCAAGGCTACACCCCAATAAAGAATGGCAACCGCTGTATAGGTTTCAAGAGAGTAATTCCCCAAATTGCGACTGATTAAGAGATTCCCAGCTCCCATGACATCCACAAAACCAATCGTATAGGCTAGGGCAGCGTCCCGCATCAAATTTAGAATAGCGGTCGTCATATTTGGAAGAGCCACTTGAAAAGCCTGAGGAAAAATGATTCTCCAAAATGTCTGACTAGGGGTCAGACCAATACTGACTCCAGCTTCCATCTGACCTTTGGGAATTGCCTGATAGGACGCCTTAAATACTTCTGCAATGATAGCCGCAAATAGCAAGACCATGGTGAATAAGACGAAGACCGTCTTAGACCAGTTGTTGATATCTAAATTCAGCCACCATTTTAAAAATTCAGGTAAACCATAAAAAACTAAAAACAGTAAGACAATGGGGGGAGTACAGCGAAGAGTGAAAATATAGCCCTTAGAAAGACCTGCAAAAGTCTTGTCTTCTCCCACTTGAGCCCAAGCCAGTAAGCCACCGAAAAGGGAACCAAGGATTGTAGTAAAAAAGAGAATGGACAAGGTCATCGGAAGAGCCTGCCATAAGGTGGGTAAAAATTGGAACACTCTTGAAAAGTCATATGAAACCATGTAAACCTCTTTCTAATACTCAATGAAAATCAAAAAGCAAACTAGGAAACTAGCCGNNATAGAACTGACAAAGTCAGTAACCATACCTACGGCAAGGCGACGTTGACGTGGTTTGAAGAGATTTTCGAAGAGTATAACACGCCTGACTGCTCATCTAATCTCTATCAACGTAGCTAAAAACATCTTCTTTGAAGTATTTTTGAGAAAGTTTAGCTAGAGTTCCATCTTCTTTTAATTCTTTAATCGCTTTTTCATACTCTTTAGCAAACTTCTCACCCTTTTCATCACGGTGAATCAAGGGATAGGTTGGAATTCCTTTATAAGGGAACCAGCTAAGTTTGTCCGCATATTGGTGGTAAGAACCATCCTCTGCTGTCACTGCTTTTTCAAAAGACAACTTGATGTCAAAGAAAGCATCATAACGTCCTTCTAAAACCCAAGCATAAGCATCTGCCACCTTGAAAGATTCAGCAGCTGTCAACTCAATTGGTGTATCCTTGTGCTTGTCATTATAGCTATTAATCACATTCCACTGGGCATTTTGAGGAGAGATGGGTACTAATTTCCCTTTATTTTTGGCGAAATCATCAATATTCTTATATTTAGCTTCATCTCCTTTTCTGACAGTAAAACCAATAATGCTGGCTCCTACTGGCTCAGATGGAATAATGAATTTCTTAGCCCGTTCATCTGTATACCAAGCACCTTTAGTTCCAATATCGTACTTGCCAGACTCAAGTCCAATCAAGAGATCATCATCACTAGTTCCAGTATACTCAAATTTATAATCTGCTAATTTCTCATCCACCGCCTTTAAAACAGCGACTTCATAACCATCTGATTCCCCTTTTTCGTCAATAAAATCATAAGGGACATAGTTTTGAGTATGGGCAACTTTTAAAGTTGTTACTTGTCCAGACGAAGCTGCATCTGCACCTTTAGCAGATGCTCCCGACAAAGTCCTACCAATAATCGTTGCTCCAAGCACTGCCACAACCGCAACTCCACCAACAATCCATGTTTTCTTACTCATATTCTTCTCCTTTATTTAGCTACTGCTTCTCTCACCCACTGGATACGCTCCACTGCAATATCGTTTGGAATGGTACAATCTGCTCCAAGTATGAGGCCATCTTTCCCTGTTTCTTCTACCAATCGTTTGGTTTCAGCCTGAATTTCTTCCTTACTGCCTCGATAGAGAAGGCCATCTTTACCGTTTTCAAATTCTCCCAGAACAGCACGACCCTTGAAAATCTCACGACCTTCTTTTAGACTAATCCCTTCTGGACCAACTGCCCAGTTAAAAACATGAGCTGGATAGTCTGCAAAGATATGAATATCGTTTCGAGCTCCTTCATAGCCACAGATATGAAGGATATTTACCCCACCAACCGACTTAGCCGCATTTAAAACAGTCAGTTCACTCGGCTCAATAATCTCCTGATAGGCTTCAGCAGAAACACGCGCATCCTGAATACTTTGCACACTGAGATAAATACCATCTACTCCTGCATCTTTAATAATAGCTTGACTCAAGCTAGCGATATCTTGCGCAATCACATCAAGGACTTTTTTCAATTTCTGAGAATCTTGAACTAAGAAATCTGCAATGAGATCATCTCCACCAGACACTTCTCCAAGTAACCATTTGAGGTAGGTCACAGGCGCAAAAATATTGTAAATAGCAACAATATCTTCCGTAAACTCCTGCTTAATCTTCTTCACTAATTCTACCTGCTCTCTAATCCACGGATGATCTTTACCCAGAGGTTGAACCTCCGACAGCTCTTGGAGTGACTTCCCTTTAGCAATAACTGGATTTGGATAAGCAAAATAGCCATCACTCATCAACTTGATAAAGTCTGGATGTAGGTCACGGATAAAACGTTTGTGACCTTGTATGTTCTTTTCAATAATCACAGGATTGGAAAATCCCTTTAACCATTCCTCTTCTGATGTAAAGTGGTGCCAAAAACCTACAGGTACACGGCCAACCACTTCTCCTCTAAATGCTTTTAAAACCCAGTCTCTTTTTTCTGACATCTCTATTTTCCATTTCTTTCTTTTTCAACTAATAAAACACTGGCAATATCATTGGTTTGAATAAAGGGAAGACTTCTCTTCTGAAAATCCTGAATCCCATGACATCTTGGCCCTTCCTTACAAGCAAGTCCCTTTGTAAGACTGATCGCAAGTAAGATGACAAAGCCGAGGGCCGTCCCTACCAATAGCCACTTTTTTCTTTTCATAAGGCTCTCCTATTCTAACATAGCAGCCTGACGAATCCAGTCCAATCTTTCTAATTCAAAGTCATCTGGAACCGTGCAATCCGCTCCAAGAAGGACTCCTCTAGTCCCAGCTTCAGCCAACAATCGTTTGGTTTCCTCTTGTAGTGCAGCCTTTCTACCTCCATAAAGCAGGCTCTGCTTCCCATTTTCAAAACCACCCAAGACCGCTTTGCCATGAAATAGCTCCTGACCTTGAGGTAAACTGACTGCTTCATGGTGGGTTGCCCAATTGAAAACCTGGGCTGGATAATCTTTGAAAATAGTCACATTGTTACTGGCACCTTGGAAACCGCAGATATGCAGGATATTTACCCCACCTACCTGATTGGCAGCTTCTAAAACCTTTATGTTACTTGGCTCAATATAGGTCTGATACAATTCTGCTGTGATGCGCTCATCCTGAATTTCTTGTGTACTGAGATAGATTCCATCTGCTCCACCATCCTGAATGATTTTTTTAGTTAGGATAGCGATATCCTCAGCTATCACGTCTAAAACATCCCTGAATAGCTCTGGATTTTCAAGAAAAAGATCTGAAACCTCCTTATCACCTCTAGAAGTCTCTGTACGAAACCACCTTTTCAAATAGGAGATCGGAGAAAAAATATTGTAAAATGATGCAATGTCCTCAGTGAAGGTTGCTCGAATAGCCTCTACCACTTCTACTTGTTGCTGAATCCAAGGATGGTTTTCACCAATCGACTCAATAGAAGCTAACTCCTGAAGACTTGTAACCTTAGGACTGTAGACATTACTTGGATAAATGAAAAATCCGTCACTCATCATTTTGACAAAATCAGGATGGATTCTTTCAACGTACTTCCGATGTCCCTCTACACTTTTTTGAAAGATACGTGGATTATTTAAACCTTGTCCTTTTTCCTCCAGTGTTACAAAATGAAACCAAAAGCCAACAGGAACCCGTTCCACCTCTTCTCCTCGAATAGCTCTAAAAACTAGCTCTCTTTTACTTGTCATACTTCTCTCCTTCCATTTGGATTGAAACCATCTTACCACTCCTTTTGACCTTTTCCCAATATATATTGACTATCGACTTGATTGGGATTGTTTATATCAATAGAGAAAAAAATCTCTGAAAANNTTTTCAGAGATTTTTTTCTGTTTATTGCTTTTTTAAAATAGTTGTTATATAGATTTTTTATCAGCCTGATTAGTATTTTTTATTAAGCCTCTTTCATGGCAAAGTAAGCCCGGACTTTGGGAGCCACTTGTGTGCCGAAGAGTTCAATAGCTCTCAGGACTTGTTCATGAGGCATGGAACCAAGCGGTAGATGGAGCATGAAGCGGTCCAAACCTAAGTCTTCAATCATGCGAATCAATTTTTCGGCCACCTGATCTGGATTGCCCACAAACATGGCGCCATTTGATCCTACCTGCTCCAAATATTGCTTATAACGCAATTCTTGCCAGTGTGGACGGTCTTTGGAAATAGCATCCACTACTTGCTTGGTCGGATGGAAATAATCTTTCACAGCCTGCTCGCCATCTTCAGCAATCCAACCCCAAGAATGGACCCCAACCTTTAGTTCCTGACTGGCATGGTCTGCTTCGCTCCCAATCTCACGATAAGCCTGAATCAACTTTTTAAAATAACGAGGGTTACCACCAATAATGGCATAGACAATCGGTAGGCCTGCCTGAGCAATCTTTACTGTTGATTCGACATGACCACCTGTCGCTATCCACAAGGGTAATTTGTCCTGAACTGGACGAGGATAAACTTCTTTACCAGCAATCGTTTGGGTCAATCGACCTTTCCAGTCTAGCTTTGTCTTTTCATTGACTAACTGGAGCAAGTCTAATTTCTCATCAAAAAGGGCTTCGTAGTCTTTCAAATCATAGCCAAACAGAGGAAATGATTCCGTGAAAGAACCCCTTCCAGCCATAATCTCCGCACGTCCATTTGACAAAGCATCGATAGTGGCATATTGTTGGAATAAGCGAATCGGATCCATACTCGAGAGAATGCTGACTGCACTGGTCAAACGGATTTTCTTGGTATTGACTGCCCCAGCTGCCAGGACAATCTCTGGGGCTGATACTGCAAAATCCTCTCGATGGTGCTCACCAATCCCATACACATCCAAACCAACCTTGTCAGCCAGTTCAACCTCTGCTAGCAACTGGCGAATGCGTTCGTCATGACTGTAAGTTTGCCCAATCCCTTCAAGCTCCGTTGTTTCCCCAAATGTTGAAATTCCCAATTCTACCATATCCATTATCCCTATCTACTCTGTCCTCCAATTTGAAAAATTATTCTAATACTCAATGAAAATCAAAGAGCAAACTAGGAAGCTAGCCGCAGGCTGCTCAAAGCACTGTTTTGAGGTTGCAGATAAGACTGACGGAGTCAGCTCAAAGCACTGCTTTGAGGTGGTAGATAGAACTGATGAAGTCAGCTCAAAATACTGTTTTGAGGTTGCAGATGGATGCTAACCTGATTTGAAGAGATTTTCGAAAAAGATTAAATATACTCTACAATTTGCTCAATCAATTCTGGGTCGTCTAAACCTGTAACTTGTATAACAACATCTTTGACTGATTGTTTAGCCAACAATTCACCTAATCGAATACTTTCTTCATCATTTACATCGCGATAGTCAAAGGCATAGCCAACTGTTTTAAGTAGGTTTTTATATGACAAACTGAGTTCTTTCAATTCACGTATCGGCCGGATGAATCGTTCATTATAGCCTAATTTTCGGATTGGAGTACGAGCTACGCGACTAACCTCGTCCACTATGAAAGGATTTTCAAACCGTTCTATAATGACTTTGTGATAATTCTCCAATTCTTTTTTATCAAAGTTCCATTTGGTAATCAAGAGACTCCGAATTTCAGCTAATACAGATTCAATCCGAGATTTGATATTAGGATTTTGAAGAGCTTCCAAAATTGTCTTGGCACCATAATGCGCACCAATGTAAGCTGAAGTTGCATGTCCAGAATTGACTGAAAAAAGTTTTCGCTCAATAAAGGGTTCTAAATCTTCTTCATAATGCACATCTTTTAGACGTAAATCTGGATTTTTAAGACGCTTGGTTTCCACGACCCATTCATTAAAGGGTTCGACCACAACAAAAAGGGAATCTTCGTGACTTTGTGCTGGAACAATCCTGTCTACTGCAGCATTTGGAAAACCTATGTAGTTATCAGCAAATGTCAAACCTTCCGGACTTAAATATTTCTTGACTTCTTGATAAAGAAATTGAGACCCACCAATCATATTTTCACAGGCCATAACATCCAATGCCTGTGTATTTCCTGCAACTCGGCGAGCTTCGATTCCTTTGGCTAGAAGTTCCGCGATAAAAGGGAGTATATTAGGTCCGATTGCAGTAGTAATAATATCCGTCTTTTGAATCGCTTCAATGACTTGCTCAGGATGTTCTTTGCTATTAATGCCAGCCACATTAGTTACTTCTATACGAGACTGTCCTTTCTGTGCAATTTCAATTTCATACTTGCCCTTTTCATTTAGAGCATGAATTATCTGATTATTGACATCCACAAAATCAATATGGAAACCATTTTTAAATAGAATTTCACCTATAAAACCACGACCGATATTACCGGCACCAAAATGAACAGAATGTTTCATTCAATTTCTCCTTTTCCTATTTGAGGAACATACATACTAGATGACAAATGACGAAATTCAATTATTCAACAGCATCAAATAAGCGCAATACTTCCTCTTTTGACTGAGCATCGGCTAGTTTAAGAACATTATCTACATCTGCACAGAAGATAGAAATTTTCTGAATAATTTCTAAGTGTTCATTACTAATACCAGCAATACCAAAAAGAACCGTTGCCACTTGAGGGTTAGATACATTCCCAAAATCAACCCCTCTAGGTACTTGAACGACTGTAATGCCAGACTTGAGGACATCCTTTTTTGCTGCATCTGTTCCATGCGGTATGGCGATAAAGTTACCCATGTAAACAGATAGCTCTTTATCTCGCTCAATCATGGCTTCAATATAGTCTTCATTAACATATCCACCCTCATAAAGAACTTGCCCACAATAACAGATAGCTTCCTCCTTGTTAGAAAATTGTTTATTAAGCTTAATCAAATGTTTTTCAAGTTTCATATTAGTCCTCCAATTTCTTAATTTTTTCGTTAAAAATAGTATTTAGCATCTGATAAATAATGGATTGATTTCCCGTCTTGTAAATCTCTGTATAAAGATGATTTTCAATAATCGACTGACTGATAGCTGTCATTAAATCTCTCGCTTCCTCGCTAGCTTCTTTAGACATTAGCATTAGCAGACACCTTTTGACCTCTTCTTCCTCTCGTTTCATTGACAATGCGGAGATAGGTAGTTTGAGTTCAAACATAGTAAAACTATTTGTTGTTACTTTGCTAGACTGACTATGTAAAAGCACCAGACCAGTATTAGGAATAGCCATAGGACTATTCTGGAAGTGAGATAACAATTTTCTTGTTAGGTAATCTCTGTCACTCACATTCTTCTGATATTGGATGATTTGTTCTACCGTGTGCTCAAATGATTGATTATTCTCCAATTGAACCAACTCGAATTGACTCAAAAGCTGACTACTAGATATTAAATAATCTTGCAAGTCATAACTTTTCTCTGGAGCGATAGCATCACGCGCGACAATTGTACGATGTGCCTGTACATACTGAAGTCGTTCCTGTAATTCAAGCAATTCTTTGACGGTTGGAAAACTAGAAATTACATCGATTTCCTGATTAGTCAGCGGCTTGGTAGATAAAATATAATCATACTGACTGAGATCAATACTATGGTAATCTACTAGAGACTGAATATCTATCAACTCTACAAAAGGAGCAACACTCTTAATTTTACTGACTAATAAATCTCTAGTGACCCGACGTTCATCCGTTAAAAGCAAAACACGGACTGGATAAATCTCTGGACTACGGCCTAAGCTAGAGATAAAATGTAGGGCAATCATGCCATACTCATACTCTGTATGAAGATATTTCGGAAAAATATCATTCACTAAAAGACTGATGACTGTATAAAGAAATTTATTCCTTTCAACTAAAATCTGGACAGATTCTGGCAAATTTTCACCCTGAAAAAGGATAGGGACGCCTAAACTGAGCCGAATATGATGGAAAAGAAAATTGAATAAAACCTTGTCCTTAAAAAAGTCAATCTTGGTATACATGGAAACCGTATCAATCAGATTTGAAATATTGTAGAAAAATTCACCATCAAATTTCTCCGTAAAGAGCGGATTGTCCTGACGTTTAATGATTAATTCATCCAAGATGCTCGCAAAATAGATAATTTCCTGAATACTATAAAATTGTGCAGTCTGCTTAGAGTAAGCTTGAAAAATTTTTTGAGAAATTTCCAAAGCCTGCTTACTAGTATTAGGTGAATTTTCAATGTTTTGCTCCTGACCTATAAGAGATAACAAGATCGCAAAAAACATCTTCATCCTAGCATCCATATCTGGAAAACCTGACAGTTGCTTATTAACAATCTGACTGGCCAGCCTAGTTCTATCTGCTTCTAAAATATCAAAGCTCCCAAAATTACCGGTTGAAAAATCTGCTACTGAGATACAGTTTGTCAGTAAAATAGCCAAAAATCTTCTCTTACCAACTGAATCACCAGAAATACGATAACCTTTTTGTCGTTCAATTTTCAGATCAAAGTCTAAAAGACGCTTATCAATATCTGAAATATCCTGAATAATAGTTACATTACTGACTTTCATGCACTCTTGCAATGCTTCATTGGTGACAAAACCACTCTCAGTCAGAAGGCGATAGGTAATCAACTCTTGTCTTTCTTGGGGACTATACTCAACTAACACTTCAAGTTCTGTCGGCAAATCATCCAACTCTCCAGTCAAAATATAGTATTTCCCATGCTTCGTTATTTCGATTCCATATTGCTCCATGCTATCTGTCAAATCTGATAAAGTTCGATAAATTGTTCTAGATGAAACCTGTAAGATTTCAGTCATGTCTTGCATTGAAAGCTTCCCTACATGTAGGAAAGCCTTCAATAATTGTTCTTCTCGTTTGGTTAATAGCATTCGTAATTTAGAAACCTCTAGTTCTATTTGTACATTCTAACAGCCATTTTGTCATATTCTGGTGTTGTTACTAAACTATCCACAATAAGAAATTGAGAATTCGGTGCTGTTTGCTGCACTTCTGCCTGTAAAGAAATAGTTGTTACAATCATTATGTTTTTAGAATTAAATTCACCTAATTCTGAAATTTTGGCAGTAGAAACTGGAATACGAATATTCTTGTTTCTAAAGATAGCCCGAATCGTTTCACAGCCCATAGTTGCAGATCCCTGTGCTTTACCATAAGCAACTACTACAGCATCAATATGGTTAAGGTCAATTTCCTGACTATCTACTGGTGCTGAAGTTGATATATCTCCTTCAATTTCTGCTATTGGAGAAGCTCCTGTTAATGAAGCTACAATTTCATCATAACGAGGGGACGCTAAGAAATTATCAACAGAAACATGAATAGCACTTGGACTCTTGTCTTTAGCTCTTGGTGTCAGTTCTTCCTGAGTAACAATTAATGTTTTTGGTGTATCAAGCAAATTTGAGATTGCCTGATTAGATACTGGAATCTCTAGACCTGCTTTTTTAACCTTATCTCGAAGAATACTAGCTCCCATAGCAGAGCTTCCCATACCAGCATCGCAGGCGAAAATGATTTTTTCCACTGAGTCTGTCGAAACAACTGCATCAACAGAAGTTGATACTAACTGACCTTTAGACTGAGCCTTAGCTGCTTGGGTAGCCGCCTGAGCAGCTTCGAGCGAATCCTCAGTTGACTTGTCTGCATGAAGAATAAGGGCTGCTACAAGGAAAGAAACAACTGCTGCCACTAAAACACCTAGAAGAACATTTAGATGGGGCCAAACGCCTTTTGGCGCCGTAGCCATAATCGCAATAATAGAACCTGGTGAAGCTGGAGATTTAAGACCAGCGTCTAAGAGTTGAAAAGTAAAAGTTCCAGAGATACCTCCTGCCATAGCAGCTAAAAATAGAGTAGGCTTCATCATAACATAAGGAAAGTAAATTTCATGAATCCCTCCGAAGAAATGAATAAGCATTGCCCCCCAAGAAGAAGATTTAGCAGAACCTTTACCGAATACAGCATAAGCTAATAGAATTCCCAGGCCTGGTCCAGGATTAGCTTCCAATAGGAAGAGAATTGACTTACCAGCTTGAGCTACCTGTTCTACTCCCAGAGGAGTAAAAATGCCATGATTGAGGGCATTATTGAGGAAAAGGACTTTAGCCGGTTCGATGATAATATTAGCTATAGGAAGGAGGCGAGCATTAACAATAGCCTCAACACCATTCCCAACAGCTCCAGTAAGAGTCGATACGACTGGACCGATTGCGTAGAAAGCCAAAAGCAATAATGCAAAACCAACGAGACCAGCTGAGAAATTATTAACTAACATTTCAAATCCGGGACGAATTTTTTCCTGGAACTTTTCATCAAATTTCTTGATAGTCCATCCTCCCAGTGAGCCCATTACCATAGCTCCGATAAACATAGGAACACTAGAACCTGTGATTGCACCAACAGTAGCAATAGCTCCTACAACGGCACCACGTTGACCATGGATCATATATCCACCTGTGTAACCAATCAGGATTGGCAATAAATACGTTAACATAGGACCAACAACAGTAGCTAACTGTTCATTTGGCAGATAGCCATCAGCGATAAAGAGGGCAGTCAACACTCCCCAAGCAATAAATGCTCCAATATTGGGCATAACCATATTTGAAAGCGATGTCCCTAGTTTTTGAACTCTGACTTTCAATGATACTTTTTCTTCCATTAGGATCATCCTCCTTTTCTTAAAACTAGTATATACAAAGTTAAAAACCTTTAAAACTAAAGTTTTGTCACAGATTTTGTGCCAAAACTTTACTTTTGACGAGGCTGGGCAAAAAGGCTTAAAAATGATAAAACGCATCATATCAGGTGTACAAAACCTTAATATGATGCGTTTTATCATGGAAAGATTTACTGAATTTTCTCTTCAAATTGAGTTTTTGCCCAGCTTCCTCTTTTTATAGTAGTTTGAAATAAGATACGAACAAATCAATTGGAAAATTCAAATTAATTTCTAGAAATATTTTAGTATTCCTGTGTACTGTTCTAAATTCAATCTGCTATAATTATTGAAAAGTAAACCCCTATCATCATTTGTAACATAAAAAATAGGCTGTAAAACCTTATAGGATAAACCTATGGCTTTACGCCCGTATATTCATAGATTCTATTCTACCGTTACTGATTTAGCAAGGTTACGTGGTTTGTCCACATCAAGACCACGGTGGAGGGTTGCAAAGTAAGCGACCAATTGTGTTGGTACGACCATTGAAATTGGTGAGAGGTAAGGGTGTACAGTCGTAAGGACGATATCGTCTGTCTCTTTAGCAACATTTTCTTCTGCGATAGTGAGGACTTTTGCACCACGGGCTGCCACCTCTTGGATATTTCCACGAGTGTGGTTGGCAAGGACTGGATCTGACAAGAGAGTCAAAACAGGTGTTCCTTCTTCAATCAAGGCAATAGTTCCGTGCTTGAGTTCTCCTGCCGCAAAGCCTTCACACTGGATGTAAGAAATCTCTTTAAGTTTGAGACTTGCTTCCATGGCTACGTAGTAATCTTGACCACGTCCGATGTAAAAGGCGTTACGAGTTGTTTCAAGTAGCTCACGAACCTTGACTTCAATGGTTTCTTTCTCTGAAAGAGTTGATTCGATAGACTGAGCTACGATTGACAACTCATGAACTAAATCAAAGGCTTGCGCTTTGGCATTGCCATTTGCTTCTCCGACTGCTTTTGCAAGGAAGGCAAGGGCTGCAATTTGCGCTGTATAGGCCTTGGTTGAGGCTACGGCAATTTCAGGACCTGCGTGAAGGAGCATGGTATGGTTAGCTTCACGTGAAAGGGTTGAACCTGGGACATTTGTCACTGTCAAGCTTGGGATTCCCATTTCATTAGCCTTGACCAAAACCTGACGGCTATCCGCTGTTTCACCAGACTGGCTGATAAAGATGAAAAGTGGTTTCTTGCTGAGAAGTGGCATACCGTAGCCCCACTCAGATGAGATTCCAAGTTCAACTGGCGTATCTGTCAATTCTTCCAACATTTTCTTAGAAGCAAATCCTGCGTGGTAAGATGTTCCAGCTGCAAGGATGTAGATACGGTCTGCGTCTTGAACAGCCTTGATAATAGCTGGGGCTACGACAACTTGACCAGCCTCATCTGTGTAGGCTTGGATAAGTTTCCGCATAACCGTTGGTTGCTCGTCAATTTCCTTGAGCATGTAGTAAGGATAAGTTCCCTTACCGATATCTGACAAGTCAAGTTCTGCAGTATAGCTAGCACGTTCACGACGATTGCCATCATAGTCTTGAACTTCTACGCTATCTGCCTTGACGATTACCAACTCTTGGTCATGAATTTCCATATATTGATTAGTCTCACGAATCATAGCCATAGCATCTGAACAGACCATGTTATAGCCTTCTCCAAGACCAATCAAAAGTGGTGATTTATTCTTAGCTACGTAGATAACTTCAGGATCTTGTGAGTCAACCAAGGCAAAAGCATAAGAACCACGGATGATGTGAAGAGCTTTTTTGAAAGCTTCAAGAACTGACAAGCCATCTTCTTCCGCAAATTTTCCGATCAAGTGAACGGCGATTTCCGTATCTGTTTGCCCTTTGAAGTTGTGCCCCGCAAGGTATTCTTCCTTGATTTCAAGATAGTTCTCAATCACCCCGTTATGCACCAAGACAAAACGTTCAGTCTCAGAGCGGTGTGGGTGAGCATTGTCTTCCGTTGGTTTTCCGTGAGTCGCCCAACGAGTATGTCCAATACCAGTTGTTCCCTCCACACCAGCTGTCTTAGCAGACAATTCTGCAATACGGCCAACCGCCTTGACCAGATGATTTTCAGCACCACCTAGGACAAAAATTCCCGCAGAATCATAGCCACGGTATTCAAGCTTTTCAAGCCCTTGAATCAAAATATCAGTTGCATTTGTGTTTCCAACAACACCAACAATTCCACACATAGTATATACGACACAGACAAGCTGTGCTTTCTCCTTAAAATTGGTATAGTCTAATTCTTCTTTTATAGAATCAGCAAAAACAGTATATACTTGTTTTTTTCACTTGTCAAGAGTAAAAATTGGTATAGTTCACATTAACTTCTTGTAAACAAAAAACTCTGACCAATTAGGATAATCAGTCAGAGTCCTTTTTAAAATCCATTATTATCGCTTAATTCCTTGAACCAGTGCCCTGATTTCTTCAGACGGCGTTCTTGCGTTTTCAAGTCCAATTCAACCAAACCATAGCGATTTTTATAGCTGTTGAGCCATGACCAACAGTCAATAAAGGTCCAAATTAAGTAGCCCTTACAATTGGCTCCGTCTTCAATAGCACGGTAAAGTTCGCGAAGATGACCTTTTACAAAGTCAATACGGTAATCATCTTGAATCATTCCATTCTCACGGAATTTTTCTTCCCCTTCAACACCCATACCATTCTCTGTCAACATCCACTCAATATTGCCATAGTTTTCCTTGATATTTTGGGCAATGTCATAAATCCCTTGCTCATAAATCTCCCAGCCACGGTGAGGATTAATTTTACGTCCAGGCATCACATAAGGCTCATAAAAATGTTCTGGTAAGAGTGGACTCTCTGGATGCTTCGCAAATCGAGGAGCCATAACACGCAAAGGTTGATAGTAGTTGACACCAAGGAAGTCCACCGTATTGTCACGAATGAGCTCCAACTCCTCCTCTGTAGCATCAGGCAAGAGCCCGTATTCATGCAAGATTTCTACCAACTCCTGTGGATAAGTCCCCAAAACAGACGGATCTAAGAAAGATTGGGCCTGAAAAAGGTCCGCAATACGAGCCGCCTTGACATCAGCAGGATGCTGGCTACGTGGATAAGCCGGTGTCAAGTTTAAGACAATCCCAATCTTGGAATCAGGCAAGAGTTCATGACAGGCCTTAACCGCCCGACTGCTGGCCAATTGTGTATAATAAGCTACTTTAACCGCTACCTCTGCATCCACCTTATGTGGATAATGGGCATCGTAAAAATAGCCAAATTCTACTGGAACGATTGGCTCGTTAAAGGTAATCCATTGATCCACTAAATCTCCATAAGTCTCAAAACAAAAACGAGCATAGTCTTCATAGGCTGAGACTGTCGCCTTATTTTCCCAACCATCCCCATCCTCTTGAAGGGCAAAAGGCAAATCAAAATGATAAAGATTGACTAACAGACGAATCCCTTTGGCCTTAATAGCCTCAAAAACCTTACGGTAAAAATCTACACCCTGAGAATTGACTTTTCCACGTCCTTGTGGAAAAATCCGTGACCACTGAATAGAAGTTCGAAAGGCCGTGTGACCAGTTTCTAACAGGAGGTCGATATCCTGTTCCCAATTTTCATAAAAGGTCGATGTTTTATCTGGACCAATCCCATTATAGTATCGATTTGGCTCCACTCGGTACCAATAATCCCAGAGATTATCTCCCTTACCGTCACCAGCTACACGTCCTTCTGTTTGTGGTCCAGAAGTAGAGGATCCCCAGACAAAATCCTTTGGAAATCTTAGCATACATTTACCTCTTTATCTAGTCATTTTTCCCATTATACAGAAAAAACAAGGTAAAAACTAGTTACATTTTTTCCTTGTTTTTCTTCTGATTATAGTTTTTATTTCTTGCTGAGGATTTCAAGCGTTTCAAGTAAGTTATCTGCATGAACTTCGATAGTATCACCAGTCGCTTTAATCTTCACTTCTACGATGCCATCGGCTGCTTTCTTCCCAACAGTGATACGGATTGGCAATCCAATCAAGTCGCTATCGCTGAATTTAACACCAACACGTTCGTTACGGTCATCCGTCAAGACTTCGTAACCAGCTCCCATCAAGCTTGCTTCAAGCTTTTCTGTCAAGGCTTGTGCTTCTTCGTCCTTGACATTGACAGTGATCAAGTGCACATCAAATGGTGCCAATTCTTTAGGGAAGTTGATTCCCCAAGCGTAACGGTATTCACCTTTTGGCGTTTTATTAACAAAGAGGCGAGCGTGTTGCTCCATCACTGCTGAAAGGAGACGGCTGACACCGATACCGTAACATCCCATGATAATTGGCACAGCACGGCCATTTTCATCCAAGACATCTGCTCCCATGCTTGCTGAATAGCGAGTGCCGAGTTTAAAGATGTGACCAATTTCGATACCACGCGCAAAGTTAAGAACACCTTGTCCGTCTGGGGAAATTTCACCCTCACGAACTTCACGGATATCCACATATTCTGCAGTAAAATCGCGACCTGGATTCACACCAGTCAAGTGGTAGCCATCTTCGTTAGCACCGACAACTGCATTGCGAACATCTTGTACCTTACGGTCTGCAATGATTTTAATATTCTCTGGCAAACCAACTGGTCCAAGTGAACCAAATCCTGCTTGAACAAGATTCGCCACTTCTTCTTCGCTAGCAACGTCAAAGAAATCTGCTCCCAAGTAGTTTTTCAACTTGACTTCGTTGAGTTGGTCATTTCCAACTAGAAGGGCTGCAACAAGCTCACCATCTGCCATGTAAAAGAGGGTTTTAATCGTTTGTTCTTCTGGAACATTGAGGAAGGCTGCAACTTCATCAATTGATTTAACATCTGGCGTTGCAACACGAGTAACTTCTTCTTCAGCGACAACACGGTTGCTTGGTTTGTACTCGTTTGTTGCCATTTCTAAGTTAGCTGCATAGCTAGACTCACTTGAGTAAGCAATGGTATCTTCACCAGAGACTATCCATTTGAGCAATTCTGCCTTGATTTCTTCTTGCGCTTGATCAGGAATTTCGTCAAATGAGGCAACTGACTTGTCCAAGACAACCCAGCGGTCAAGGTCTGTACGAGCAGATGTAATGGCCATAAATTCTTGGCTATCCTTACCACCCATGGCTCCACCGTCACCAATAATAGCCTTGAAGTCTAAACCACTACGAGTGAAAATACGCTCATAGGCTGCTTTGTACTCATCATAAACACTATCCAAACTATCATAGTTAGCGTGGAAACTATAAGCATCCTTCATGATAAACTCACGTGTACGAAGAAGTCCATTACGTGGGCGTTTTTCATCACGATACTTAGGCTGGATTTGGTAAAGGTTGAGTGGCAATTGCTTGTAAGACTTAACAGAATCACGGACAATAGCTGTAAAGGTTTCTTCGTGTGTTGGACCTAGGATAAAGTCTGATTTTTCACGGTTTTTTAGTTTGTAAAGGTCTTCACCGTAAGTTTCGTAACGACCTGATTCGCGCCACAATTCTGCACTGAGAAGGGCAGGAGCCAACATCTCAACGGCACCAATCTTGTCGAATTCTTGGCGCATGATATTTTTAGCTTTTTCAATCACACGATTAGCAAGTGGTAGGTAAGAATAAACACCTGCAGATACTTGGCGAACATAACCAGCACGCAACATAAGAGCATGGCTGATAACTTGAGCATCGCTTGGCATTTCGCGAAGCGTTGGGATAGGTATTTTACTTTGTTTCATAATATTCCTCGATTATCTAAAAAAGAGTCGCATAATGTCATTCCAGGTCACAGCAATCATCAAGACAACCATGATGACCACTCCGGCCAAGGTAACATAGGTTTCAATTTCTTGTTTTAATGGTTTGCGGCGGATGGCTTCCAGGATATTGAGCACAATCTTACCACCATCCAGAGCTGGAATCGGAATAAGATTAAAAATCCCGATATTGATAGAAATCATTGCCAAGAAGTACAAGACATTCTCAATTCCATTTTTAGCAGCATCACTACTTGCCTTAAAGATGGCAACAGGTCCACCTAGCTTGTTCAAATCCGGTTGGAAAATCAGATTTTTCAGAGCTGATAGGATTCGGATAGCCGAGTCGGCTGCAGTTGTAAATCCACCTACAAACATGGATAGAAAATCTGACTTAATTCCCGGTTGAACACCTAGAAGGTAACGGCCTTGACTTTCTTCGGGTGTAACAGTGACTTGTTTGTCACTCCCCTTTTCAGAAATAGTCACATCCAAAGTCGGGGCCGTCTTATCTTTGGTTTCTGTTTCCACAGCCTGAATCAAGCTTTCCCAGTTGTTAATCTCATGTGAGCCAATCTTGGTAATTTGTGCCGTTTCTGGCACTCCCACCTTAGCCAAGGCCCCTTGGGGCATGACATGGAACTGGTTGGTATCAACATCTCTGACGCCACCCTGCATAAAGATTAAAATCCAAAAAACAACGACACCCAAGATAAAGTTATTCATAGGGCCTGCAAAGTTGGTAATCAGTTTGCCCCAGATAGTCGCATTTTGATATTGAACATCTAAAGGTGCAATCCGAACCTCAGTACCATCTGCTTCCACAACCGTTGCATCGTGATCCACTGCAAATGTTTTTTCTTCTTCCAGAACCAATCCTTTGATAAAGAGCTTGTCTTCAAAATCAAACTGGGTCACCTGCATAGGGAGGGCTGTTTGATCCAATTTTTTACCTGAGAGATTGATGCGTTTAACCTTACCATCATCAGCAAGTGTCAAACTAACAGGCGTTCCTGTCTTGATTTCAGTTGTATCATCACCCCAACCGGCCATGCGGACATAGCCACCCAGAGGCAAGATTCGAATGGTATAGGCCGTTCCATCCTTGCCAATGTGAGCAAAAATTTTAGGTCCCATACCGATGGCAAATTCACGTACTAAAATCCCTGATTTCTTGGCAAAGTAGAAGTGCCCGAACTCGTGCACCACTACAATAATCCCGAAAACCAGAATAAAGGTTAAAATTCCGAGCATAGCGTTTCCTCCGTCTTTTGATTAAAAGAGTCCAAATAAGTGCATGATTGGAAATACAAGCAACATACTATCGAAACGATCCAAAACACCACCATGTCCAGGGATAAATTTCCCAGAATCCTTAACACCAAAATGACGTTTGATCGAACTTTCTAGTAAATCACCAAATTGTCCAGCAATACTAAAGAAAATAGCAAAGACTGACATCTTGTAAATTCCATATGGAAGAGCAACTGTACTGTCAACTATCATAAAGATAATGGTTACTAAAATCGCTCCTAAAATACCACCCAAGGCACCCTCAAGGGTTTTATTAGGCGATACCCTTGGTGCTAACTTTCGTTTCCCATAGTTCATCCCAACAAGATAGGCACCACTGTCTGTCGCCCAGACGATACACAAGGCCAAAAGCGCCTTATCTAAACCTGCAACACGAGCATCTAGTAAAGCATTAAATCCAAAGCCCACGTAGAAGCTCATAGCAAGAGGGAAAACCGCATCCTCAATCGTATAAGACTTGCTAAAAACGGTCGTTCCTAACATGATTGAAATCAAAACACTATAGGCAACCACATTCCCATCAACTGGCAAAAAAGTCAGGTAATTCTCCAAGGGAATGGTCAATGCAAAGGTTGCAAAGAGGGTCAAGAGGCCCTCCATCGTCATGGTCTCTAGACCTCTCATCCTCAAAAGTTCATTCATGGCTAGCATGGCTATGATTCCGATTGCTATCTGAAGCAAGAGTCCCCCAATCATCAAAATCGGTAGGAAAATAGCCAGTGCAATCCCTGCAAACAAGGTTCTTTTCTGTAAATCCTGTGTCATATTTCCTCCTAAACTCCTCCAAATCGGCGATGACGACGATTGTAGGCAAGAATGGCTTCCTGCAAGGCCGCCTCGTCAAAATCAGGCCACAAGGTATCTGTAAAATAGAGTTCACTATAGGCCCCCTGCCATGGTAGGAAATTACTCAAACGCAATTCTCCACTGGTACGGATAATCAAGTCTGGGTCTCGTAACTCCTTAGGTAAATGCTGGGTAAAAAGATAATTACCAATCAACTCCTCTGTGATGTCACCTGGGTTGATTTTGGCATCTAAAACATCCTGAGAAATCAACTTAAGAGCCTGTGTAATCTCAGCACGTCCACCATAGTTAAGAGCAAAATTAAGAATCAAACCTGTGTTGTTCTTAGTCAATTCCTCAGCCTTGGTCAGAGCTTCAAAGGTTTGCTTAGGCAGGCGGTCCGTTTCTCCGATCATTTGAATCTTAACATTATTCGCATGCAGTTCCGGGACATAATTATCATAAAACTCTACTGGCAAGTTCATGATAAACTTGACTTCCTGATCTGGACGGGTCCAGTTTTCTGTAGAAAAAGCATAGACCGTAATAACCTTAACGCCTAGTTTGTTAGCTGCCTTGGTCACAGTTTGCAATGCTTCCATGCCTGCCTTATGTCCAAAAACTCGCGGTTGCATACGTTTTTTAGCCCAACGGCCATTGCCATCCATGATGATGCCAATATGAGCAGGGACCTGTGTCGGAACCTCTACTTCCACAGCCTTATCTTTCTTAAAAAATCCAAACATGATCTTATTCCTATTCAAAAATCTATCGTTTCATTATACCATATTTCCCTATTTTCTTCTATCACTAAGCTATTTATACTCTTCGAAAANNTGTTTTGAGCAACCTGCGGTTAGCTTCCTAGTTTACACTTTGATTTTCATTGAGTATTATTCTCAGGCACCAAGCCCATTTTTCAAAAAAATAAGCCGCCTGATTGGGCGACTTTATTTTTTATAGGGAGATTATTATGAAAAAGTTTTAGGAGTTTAAGTTAAGGTCTTCTTAACTTATGAACTCAGTATACACTCCCTAGCTTAAAGTTTCCTTAAGAAGTTTTAAAAATCAAATTTTTCCATTTCTCCTGACAATTTTTCTTGGATAAACGTGTTTGATAAAGCTCCATTCGGTCTTCATTTTCTAAGAAATGAGGAGTTGGACGAACTTGAAAATTCAAAATATCCTCGAGTCCGTAAGGAGTAAAGAGTTCTAAAGTAGAATCTTCATTCAAGCGCAGTCCAACAGCCGTACATCGTTCTGGATACTTACTCATGGCATCACAAGAGCTGCTATAGGGAGCAGTATGAGGACTGTGCTGATGCATACAGACCTGATTTTTCAATTCCCACTAGTACTGAGGAAAATCCTCTCTCAACTTTTTCTCTAGAGACAAGGTTTCCTCATAAGAAATATCTGGATCAAAGAAAATTACATCTACATCTGTTTCACAGTCAAAAGGGGATTTGTCTGACAAGAGATTCCAGATAAAATTTCTGACAGAACCTGCTGCCAACCAGGAATCTTTCAGACCAAGGTTTCGGATGATAGTCAGAATAGCCATCATATCCGGATTTTCTCTGAAAGAGTCTAAAATTTCAGCCTTATTTTTCAATATATTCATACCCAAAATGCTCATAAGCCTTAGCAGTCGCCACCCGTCCAGACCGTGTCCGCATGATAAAACCTTTTTGAATCAAGTAAGGCTCATACATGTCTTCCACCGTCTCACGTTCTTCTGCTATGTTAACAGAAAGAGTTCCTAGACCAACAGGACCACCTCCGTACATCTCAATCATGGTACGAAGGATTTTCTGGTCCACATAGTCCAGACCTTCATAGTCAACATCCAGCATAGTCAAAGCCTTATCGGTAATAAGATCATCGATCCCCCCATTCCCCATTATCTGGGCAAAATCGCGCACGCGCTTGAGGAGACGATTGGCAATACGAGGGGTCCCACGACTACGTAGGGCCAACTCAGATGCTGCCTCATGGGTGATTTCCATCTCAAAAATATCTGCCGTCCGCTCAACAATTTCCGTCAAGTCAGCATGGGCATAATACTCCATATGACCTGTAATCCCAAAACGTGCCCGTAGCGGATTTGAGAGCATACCAGCCCGAGTCGTCGCCCCAATCAAGGTAAAAGGTGGCAACTCCAAATGAACGCTGCGACTGCCTTCACCAGCACCAATCATGATATCAATGTAGAAGTCCTCCATGGCACTATAAAGCACCTCTTCCACAGACATGGGCAAGCGATGAATCTCATCAATAAAAAGGACATCCCCAGGCTCCAAGTCATTCAAAATCGCTACCAGATCACCGGCTTTTTCAATGACAGGCCCAGACGTTTGCTTGAGATTGACACCTAGTTCATTGGCAATAACAAAAGCCATGGTCGTTTTTCCCAAGCCTGGAGGGCCAAATAAGAGCACATGATCCAGCGCTTCATCCCGCATTTTGGCAGCTTCGATAAAGATTTGGAGCTGGTTCTTGACCTTATCCTGTCCGATATATTCACGTAAATACTGAGGACGGAGCGTGCGTTCTACTAACTCCTCATCCCCCATTATCTCATTATCTAAAATTCTACTCATGGCTCTATTATATCAAAAAACCAAGCCACAAACAAAAAAGCCACTGGATTGTGACTCCCGAGTCTAGCACTTATGTGGTATAATATTGTTCGGAACTTCTACACCGCCTACGAAAGGAGGTGAGATAGCCCATGATGGAATTAGTACTCAAAACTATCATCGGACCAATTGTGGTCGGTGTCGTTCTTCGTATAGTCGATAAATGGCTAAACAAGGACAAATAGTGTCAAAAAAGACCTCAAGCTTATTTGGTCGTGAGCTTGGGGTCTTTTCTAGCCTATGATATAGAACTAGTACTCAATTCCTTTTTATTATCCCATAGTTCACGAATTTTGTCAAAGGTTTATATCCTCATCCATTCAGCTTCTCCAACTTTAGAATCTGTCCAATAAAGTTTATAAGATTTAGAGAAAGCTATTGAAAAATGATATTTAGAAAACTTCCGAAAAGCCTGAAATAGAGCAAAAAAACTCCACCAGTCCCGGTGGAGTTAAGGGAGATTATGATGAAAAAGAAAAGTTTAGGATTTTATTAAATAAAGTTAGGAGGTCTTTATTTAATGACTATATAATACTAGACTAGCCTTAAATTTTGCTTAAGCAAAAACAAGTTTTATTATTTTTCTCTGTTGATCCAAGTCATCCCTATACAATTATAGGTGGATAAGGCTTCAAAATCCAATTTGCACCATTTTCTCCACTTCAACATAATTCCTAGATTACTAATTTTTTAAAACCATAACATAAAAACAAATGTAAAGAATAAGAAAAAATGCATAACATCTACTAAAAAATAGACATTTTGCATTTTTAATTCAGACTAATCTAGACTAATTTTTCCTCTTTGAGTTCCAAAAACACCTGTTTGTACTTGTAACTGTAAGCCTGAAGCATCTGCAGTCTCCGTATTCACATCAAATACCACATTTCCTGTGATACTATTTTCAGGGTTTAATTCTGACAAAAAGAATTTTGCTTCCTGATTTGCATAGATACCAGCTGTACTATCAGTTGAGTACTCTGTATCATCTTTTAAAAGCTTAAAGAAATCATCCGTAACAGTTATAGATTTTTTACCATTATTTTTTACCGTCACATTCAGAATTAAATAAATACCATTTGCGTTTTTGCCAAATTCTCCTCCAACATTTTGAGACAGAGATTTTGAATTCACGATATATTCAACATCTCCAACTTTAACAACTTCTCCGATTTTATTCTCTGCCTTAGCTTTTGTCTCCTCTTCCTTATTTTTATTTTTTTCTGTTGCCTTTGTTTGAGAAGTTTCTTCTGATGCTGCTGTTTGCGTACTTGAACTAGATGCAACTTCCTGCTTAGTGGAGTTACTTCCACTTCCACCTTTAACTACACCAAATACAACAATAATAACAATCAATATGAACCACCATTTTTTATAAAAAGGTGTTTTTTTCACATATACATTCCCATTTTCATCTTTGATTTTCTTAGCCATAAGAAATTTCCTTTAATCTTTTTCAACTATTATATTATATTTCCTAAAAAAAAAAGCATTTTTGAGGGTAATTTTAATTTTTTTAAATAAATGCGATTTAAAAAGTTTCAATCACTGAGCCTAGCTAAACAATTTCAACTAACAAAATTATCTCAAAAGAACTTTGCCATTTCAATTTTTCTAAAATATAGCACTCTAAGACAAATGAGGTGATTCTTGTTCATACTCAATTGTCTGAGCGTCTGCCTTCTTGGGATGCTCAGGTCGAGGAGTGACCGTTCGCCAACCATGGCATTTCAGGAGATAATAGCAACCATCACGTGTAGAAGTGCGACTAATCTCTTTTTGATAGGATGCAAATAACTGATTGACAGTTACAAATTCCCCAGCTTGAGCAGTTTCTATATGACGTTTTAGAAATGCTTGTTCTTCTTCGTAAGTCCTATATTCTCTATGACGTCCACCACGAGTCTCTTGAAGAAGAGCATACAAACTCCTTATATTTTTCAAATTCCTCCAAACAGTTGTTTTATTGCAATCTAGCAGATCCATGATTTCCTTATAACTCTTTTGAATAAAATATAATCTATAGACGTTTGTGGTATTCGGCGTACGATGAATCTCTTAGGAGTTTTTCAATTTTTTGTGTTTCTTCGTTTGTGAGTTTCATAACTACTATTATAAGATGTTTTTTGACTTTAGTATAATATGAGAGAGTAGATTACTTTATGGTATAATATTCTACGGCACTGCTACACCGCCTGCGAAAGGAGGTGAGATAGCCCATGATGGAACTAATCCTTAAAACTATCATCGGACCGATTGTGGTCGGTGTCATCCTTCGCTTAGTCGATAAATGGCTAAACAAAGATAGATAGTGTCAAAAAAGACCCCAAGCTTAATGTGGAAGTTAGCTTGGGGTCTTTTCTAGTCCATGATATAGAACTAATCCTTAATTCCTCTCCATTATCTCACAGTTCACAAAATTTGTCAAAACTTTACATCCTCAGCTTCTCAAGCTTTAACCACTTTACAACAAGACTTTCAAGTTTAAGAGAAAATTAGGGATTCTATCAATTTCATAGAAATTTTGATTTAGTAA
Organism: Streptococcus sp. 2100; assembly: GCF_013276335.1. NCBI lineage: Bacteria > Bacillati > Bacillota > Bacilli > Lactobacillales > Streptococcaceae > Streptococcus > Streptococcus sp. 2100. The sequence continues at coordinate 42,833 of NZ_VMKV01000003.1, forward strand.
ACGAAGAGACAATCTTATATGTCACTCCTCATTTAATACGCCACTACTGGACAAGCAAAATCATTATTACAGTAGTTCTAGTCCTTCAATTAACAGTCACTTACATTCAAAGTGAGGTTGAAGTAGCTGAAGGTACAACAGACCTATTTCTTAATCATATTCGCTAAAAAAGCCCCCGCCAATTCCCCGACCAAAATCCGAAAAATACCGAAAAATATCGAAAAATGATTTTTAGAATAGTCCCCAAAAGCCTGAAATAGAGCCAAAAAACTCCACCTAATCGGGTGGAGTTAAGGGAGATTATTATGAAAAAGAAAAGTTTAGGATTTTATTAAATAAAGTTAGGAGGTCTTTATTTAATAACTATATGATACAAGACGAAGCTTAAAACTAGCTTAACTTTTCTCAGATTCTACCATTTTGCAGAAAATCACTATCACTATCACCTCACAAAAAGCCACCTGATTAGGTGACTTCATTAGGAGATTATGATGAAAAAAAGTTTTAGGATTTCATTAAATAAAGTTAGGAGGTCTTTATTTAATGACTATATAATACTAGACCATCCTTAAACTTTGCTTAAGAAAAAACAAGTTTTGTTATTTTTCTCGATTCGCCCAAGTCATCCCTATACAATTATAGGTGGATAAGATTTCAAAGCCCATAGAACGATAAAATCCCACGTTTTTTTCTGTCTCTTCTGTCACCAGCTGGACTTGATAAGCATCTTTGTAATCTTTTAAGGCCTCTTTCATTAGGGCACTACCAATCCCTTGACGCTGATAGATTGGTAAAACAATCAAATCCTGTACAAAAACTGATGAGAATCCATCTCCAACCAAACGAATCAAGCCCACCACAGCATCACCATCAAGTGCCAGATAAATTACTAATGAATGCGATAAGGCATGCTCCAGCATCTCTGGTTGATGGGTATAATTTGTCCAACCGACAGCCTGATAGAGATGCAAAACATCCTCTAGCTTGACAATTTCTTGCTTTTTAATAGTAATCATCTCAACACCTCTTAAAGTTCTCTCAAGCTCTTGTACTGCTGTCCATTTTTATCAAAATTTTCAGGACGCAGCCATGTTTCCAAACGATCTTTGACTTGAGGCCAGTCCTTATCAATCATAGACAACCAATCCGTATCCCTCGTCCGTCCCTTATAAACCACCGCCTGGCGGAAGGTTCCTTCATAGACAAATCCCAAACGCTCCGCAACTCGTCTGGATGGCAGGTTAAGAGCATCGCATTTCCACTCATAGCGACGATAGTTTAGCTCCTCAAAAATATAGCGAGCTAGGAGATACTGAGCCTCAGTTCCTATCCGTGTACCCCTTAGCTCTGGAGAAAAAGTGACTGCTCCGACTTCTATTACTCGGTTATTCTGGTCAATGCGCATGAGAGAAAAAGTTCCCAAAGCCTTACCAGTCGCCTTGTCTATGATTGCATAGTAAAAACGGTCCTTACGAGCCAACATCTGATTTAAAAGGCTAACCAGCTCCCCCATATCTGCTACTGGCTCCTGAAAAAGATAGGTCCACATCTCCCGAGGAGTATCCGGGCCATAAACAGCTAGCAAATCCTCCGCATGTTTTTCTACCGAGAGAGCCTCTATCCTAGCATAACGCCCTTCTAAGAAATCAATAGAAGGCAGTACACCGGGTGTATAACCTTCCATTGACTCACCAATCATCTGACCATATTCATTTACTGGCATAGCTTTCTCCTTGTTTCACTTTTCAAACTTTTTACTCAACTCTATTTGAATTGTCCTATCTGCTAATTTCAAGTTTTTTATCAATTTCATTTAACAATTTTTCTGCATCTTCTTTATTTAAAACATTTTCTCGTGCTACATAGTTTCTACAAATATTCAGGGCCGCAATTTGGTCTGCTTTATCCAAAGATTCAAACATAATTCTCACTGAGTTACTAGCAATAACTCCTCGTTTATCATCCGAATTTTGAAGAAAGTTAAGTAGAACACTTAAATTGTTCTGACGACACGATTCGTACAAATCAATATATTCACCGTATTTTTTCGATTCAGAATCAGTAAGTTTATCTACAACTTTTACCTGCGAATAAAAATAGATTATTTCCCTATTTTGAATAATATAATTTATTTTTCTGATATATTTTAATCCCTCTATTAAGAGCCAAATAAAATAGATTATCAGAATACCAAACAGTGGTAGCCACATGATACCAACACTGGATTGAATACGAGGATAAGTTTCATTAAAAGAAACTATTAAATTTTTGGCTCCAAAATAATGAATAATGGATAACAAATTTGTCACTATTAATAGAGTTGCAAAAGATTTTGTAAATAAAAATTGATACACTTCAGACTGTGTCCTTATAATTTCATTTGGAGATATTCCAAAAATATTGCTTGATTTATCATTTGAAAAACTAAAGAAAGTAATAAAAACTGCAAAGAGAGTGTCTAAAGTGAGTGTCAAATTTAAACTTTCCTTGTCCCAAAGACAATTTTTAAAATAATATGCACCCACTATTGACATTACTAATACTATAACTGACACTACAATAATAGAAATCTTAAATAATAAAATTTCACACTTCCTGCTATCGTTCACTAATCTATTCATTCTGACCTATTCTAAAGTTCATACTCTAGAGTTACTTCTTTTTATTTCACAACAATGTTAACCAATTTATTCGGTACCGCAATTACTTTCACGATTTCCTTACCGTCAATTTCTGCTTTGACTTTTTCATCCGCTAGAGCAATTTCTTGCAATTCTTCGCGTGATAGGTCTTTAGCGACCATGAGTTTGGCACGGACTTTTCCTTTGATTTGGACGACGATTTCGATTTCGTCTTCAACCAATTTGCTTTCGTCCCATGTTGGCCAAGCCACGTAAGAGATTGACTCACCTGTTGCTGCAACAGTTTGCCAGAGTTCTTCTGCCAAGTGAGGAGCAAACGGTGCAATCAATTGGATAAAGCCTTTGGCGTAGTCTACATAAAGTTTTTCTTCCTTGTTAGCCGCGTTGACAAAGACCATAAGTTGGGCAATGGCTGTGTTGAATTTGAGGGACTCAATTTGTTCTGTGACAGCTTTAACGGTTTCGTTATAAACCTTGTCAAGAGCACCATTGTTTTCCGCAATAATTTCCTTACTTGTAATCAAACGGTAAACACGGTCAAGGAATTTACGACTTCCTTCCAGACCTTCTTCTGACCAAGCGATTGAAGCATCAAGTGGGCCCATGAACATTTCATAAACACGAAGGGTATCGGCACCGTATTGTTCCACCACATCGTCTGGGTTGACAACGTTCTTAAGAGATTTAGACATCTTGGCTGGTGCTTGCTCCAACTCTTCTCCTGTTTCCACATGGAAGAAAGAACCGTCACGTTTTTCAACCTTATCGGTTGCCACAAGAGCCCCACGGTGGTCACGGTAGCTTGTTCCCAAAATCATTCCTTGGTTAAAGAGTTTTTGGAATGGCTCTTTTGTTGGAACCACACCGAGGTCATAGAGGAATTTGTGCCAGAAACGAGCATAAAGCAAGTGAAGTACAGCATGCTCTGCACCACCCACGTAGATATCTACTGGCAACCATTGTTTGAGAAGGCCCTCATCAGCCAATTTCTCAGTGTTGTGTGGATCGATATAGCGGAGGTAGTACCAGCTTGAACCTGCCCATTGTGGCATGGTGTTGGTTTCACGACGACCTTTAACACCATCTTCACGAGTCACTTCAAGCCAGTCTGTCAAGTTAGCTAGTGGACTTTCACCAGTACCTGAAGGACGGATATCCTTGGTTACAGGCAAGACAAGTGGCAATTCACTTTCAGGAACAGCTGTTGAAGTTCCATCTTCCCAATGAATGATTGGAATTGGTTCACCCCAGTAACGTTGACGGCTAAAGAGCCAGTCACGGAGACGGTAGGTAACCTTCTCTTGTCCACAGCCTTTTTCTTCCAACCAAGCCACAATCTTGGCAATTGCGTCTTCTTTGTTCAATCCATCTAGGAAGTCTGAATTAACATGAAGGCCATCTTCTGTGTAGGCAGCTTCTTCAACGTTTCCACCTTCAAGTACTTCGACGATTGGAAGGTCAAATTGTTTGGCAAATTCCCAGTCACGTTGGTCGTGGGCAGGCACAGCCATAACCGCACCTGTTCCATAACTAGCAAGAACATAGTCCGCAATCCAGATTGGAATTTCCTTGCCATTGACAGGGTTGATGGCATAAGCACCTGTCCAGACCCCAGTTTTTTCCTTGGCAAGGTCTGTACGAGCCAAGTCAGATTTGAGGCTAGCTTGGTGTTTGTAGTCTGCAACTGCTTCTGCTTGCTCTGAACTTACGATAGCGTCTACTAATTCATGCTCAGGAGCCAAAACAGTGAAAGTCGCACCGAAAAGAGTATCAGGACGAGTGGTAAAGACTGTGAATTCCTTATCAGTTCCCTTAACCTTGAAGGTTACATTAGCACCAGTTGATTTCCCGATCCAGTTGCGTTGCATGTCCTTGATAGACTCTGGCCAATCTAGTTCATCTAAGTCATTGAGCAAGCGCTCTGCGTAAGCCGTGATTTTGAGCATCCATTGGCGCATTGGCTTGCGGACAACTGGATAGCCTCCACGCTCAGACGTTCCATCAGGAAGGACCTCTTCGTTGGCGATGGCTGTTCCCAATTCCTCAACCCAGTTTACTGGCACTTCCGCTTCATAGGCCAAGCCTTTTTCGTAAAGCTTGGTGAAAATCCATTGCGTCCACTTGTAGTAGTTTGGATCTGTTGTGTTGACTTCACGATCCCAGTCATAAGAAAATCCAAGCGCATTGATTTGGCGTTTGAAGTTGGCAATGTTCTCCGCCGTAAATTCTGCTGGGTCATTACCTGTATCCATAGCGTATTGCTCTGCAGGCAAACCAAAAGCATCCCAACCCATTGGGTGAAGGACATTGTAGCCTTGCGCACGTTTGTAACGGCTGAGGATATCTGTCGCTGTATAGCCTTCTGGGTGTCCTACGTGCAGACCCGCTCCAGATGGATAAGGGAACATATCAAGAGCATAAAACTTAGGTTTTGATGCATCTGTTCCAGTCTTAAATGTATGATGTTCTGCCCAGTAGCCCTGCCACTTAGGCTCAATTTCTTTATGATTGTAAAAACTCATGGTCTCTCTCCAATTTTGTGATGTTACTATTATACCATTTTTGAGAGAATTTGGTCTCGTTCTATTCTATACTTTTCTATTTTACCTTGCTCTAGAATTTTTAAACTGCTATACTTATAACAGAAAACCCTTCCAAGGAGGTAGCGGATGTCTCATTCCTTTAAAAAATCTCTCCAAAAAGAAATTCTCCATAGAAGCTCTATCGCAGCCTTTGTGACCTCACTTTTACTACTCATTTTACTTTTTGGTTTTTCCTATTTTTTACAAAAGCAGCAACTCTCCAAAGATACAAGACAGATTGTAAAACAGGTTCAAGAAATGAAAGAAGCAAATAATGAGCTCCTGACTACTATGAACCATAAAATGATTCCTGAATTTTTGGAGGGCAAACACACAGAGCGAGAAGTCTTTAGCTTATTTTACGAGACAAAAGCTAGATTGAAGCTTAGTTCTGACCTCATTATCCTAAACGATACAGGTGAATTACTATTTAGTACCAATCGAAATCATCAAGAAAGTATTTTATCACCCTACTATCTAAAACTGCTCATTCAAAATCCTTCTCAAGAAAAAGTGACAGAAAAAATTGCACTCTCTTCAGACAAGCAACATTACACACTCTTTATCAAACCACTACTTCAAAACCAACGAGTTAAGGCCTATACTATTGCTTTCGTAAATGAGAATGATTTCATCTCAAGCTTCCCAATGATCAATTCCAAATACATCATTACCGATAGCTTTGGAAATATGTTTTCCAACAATACAAATCAGTTTACTCGTTCCACTCTTGAAAAATTGGATGAAAAACTCCTACACTCTCGCACCCACTGGTATGCGAATGAACCGCTTATTGTTCAAAAAGAAAAAGTCGGTGCTATTTTTTCAATCTATACTTTTCAATCCTTCTTTCCCATTCCTAGCTTACTCGGTCTAGCCTCCGTCCTCACCTTATGTATATTCTTCCTCTACTTCTGGCAAGCGAGACGAATTGCTCATAAGATTGCTACACACAATGCTGTTCCTATTGAAAGTTTGGTTTATCAACTTCAAGAAATTCCTAAACAAGCAGAAAAAAGGCTTTCTCTACAAACAGGTGATGAGTTTGAGTTTATGGCAGAAAAAATCAACAATATGTTGTACGAATTAGATCAACTTCATCAAAAAATGTTGACCATCGAAAAAGAAAAGTGGATTTTTGAAAGAAAAATGCTGGAAGCTCAGTTCAATCCTCATTTTCTCTACAATACACTTGAGACGATTAAAATCACTTCTTTAATGGATGCCGCTCTCACACAAGACCTAATTCAAAATCTCACGCGCATTCTTCGCTACAGTATCACCGATTTAGAAAAAGAAACAACCATTTGTCAGGATTTAAAGATTATAGAGGATTACCTGATGATTCATAAGATTCGTTTTGAGCACTTTTCTTATGATATTGTCTGCCCAGAAACTGTTGATAATCAGCCTATTCCTAAACTTTTCTTACTTCCTCTAGTAGAAAATGCTATAAAATATGGGATGCAATACCGTATTGATCTTCATATTGATATCCAAATTACCTTGGAAGCAGATTCTCTGACTTTTTTAATCAAGGATAATGCCGGAGGGCTCACAAAACAAGAGCGACTCGCTATTTTAGACTCTTTAGAAAGCCCTCATACCCAGCATGGCATCGTGAACAGCTACAAACGATTGAGCAATTTCTTTTCTGATGTCCAGCTAGATTTAGGAGTCAATCGCCAAGGAGAAACTTGGGTCAAATTTATAACGAAAGGACTAACTCATGTTTAAGCTCATTATCGTAGAAGACGAACACCTCATCCGAAAATGGCTAGAGATTGCCGTAGACTACTCTGCCGTAGGTATCCAAGTCGTAGGAACTGCCAGTCACGGTCAAGAGGGAATGAAACTCATCCAAGAAAAAGAACCTCATATTGTCTTAACAGACATCACCATGCCAATTATGGATGCTTTTATGATGTTCGAAGCCACTCGTACCCTTTCCTATGAAAAAGTTATCTTATCAGGTTATAACGATTTTCAAAATGCCAAAAAAGCCATGCAATACGGAGCAGTTGATTTCTTATCCAAGCCAATTGATACCAAGGAATTGACAGAATGTCTTCAAAACATTGTTTTGCGATTACAAGGTAGTACCTATCAAGAAACTCCTTTTTTAGAAGAATATCAAACTTTACTCACCTCTATCCAACAGGTTGATACACAAAACCAAATCATTCAACAAATTATTTCCTTTGTCCACAAGCATTATGCAGAGCATTTTACGATTGCGACTATTGCTGAAGCTTTAAACTATAGCGAAAGCTATCTATATAAAGTTATCAAAGAAGACTTCCCCATGACTCTAAATGAATATATCTTACAATATCGTCTGAAACAAGCTATAGATAAGATGGCTGAATCTCCCAACTCCCCTCTAAGCGACATCTCTGATCAAGTTGGATTTTCAGACTATAAATATTTTGCCAAAGTATTTAAAAAGTATCTCCATATTTCCCCAAAGGAATTGAAATCACTCGGAAGAATAGTAAAATAAGCTATTCTTCTTTTTGTAGAGAATTTTACTCTAATAGAATAGAATTGTCGGTTTTAAAAACGCTTATATTGTTTTAAAATAAACTTAAATAACACAACGGAGGTATCCATCATGAAAAAGAAATGGATGTATTATGCTGCTTGCGGACTAGCCCTTTTTGGTCTTGCTGCTTGTTCTTCTAATGAATCTGCCGATGGCGGTTCATCTGATAAAGGAGACGGCGGTTCGCTAGTCGTTTATTCACCAAACTCAGAGGGCTTAATCGGAGCAACTATTCCTGCCTTTGAAGAAAAATATGGTATCAAAGTAGAACTGATTCAAGCTGGTACTGGAGAACTTTTCAAAAAACTGGAGTCAGAAAAAGAAGCTCCTGTAGCTGATGTCATCTTTGGTGGTTCTTATACACAATATGCTACCCACGGAGAACTCTTTGAAAACTATACTTCAAAAGAAAATGATAATGTTATCAAAGAATATCAAAACACAACTGGCTACTCTACTCCTTATACACTAGATGGTAGTGTTTTAATCGTCAATCCTGATTTAACGAAAGGCATGAACATCGAAGGATATAGCGACCTTCTCAAACCTGAACTAAAAGGAAAAATTGCAACTGCTGACCCAGCAAACTCTTCTAGCGCCTTTGCTCAATTAACAAATATGCTACAAGCTCAAGGTGGTTACAAAGACGATAAGGCTTGGTCTTATGTAAAAGATCTCTTCACACTTATTGATGGGAAAATCGGTTCAAGCTCATCTGGTGTCTATAAAGCAGTCGCTGACGGAGAAATGGCTGTTGGTCTCTCTTATGAAGATCCAGCAGTTAAACTCTTAAATGACGGAGCTAATATCAAGGTAGTCTATCCAAAAGAAGGAACCGTCTTCCTACCTGCTAGTGCTGCTATCGTTAAAAAAGCGAAAAATATGGAAAATGCCAAGAAATTTATCGATTTTATTATCTCTCAAGAAGTACAAGATACACTTGGTACAACCACTACTAACCGTCCTGTTCGTAAAAATGCCAAAACAAGTGAAAACATGAAACCAATTGACAAAATCAAAACACTCACTGAAGATTATGATTATGTCATCAAAAATAAATCAGATATCGTTAAGAAATACAACGAAGTCTTTACAGATATCCAATCTAAACAGTAAAAGAGGTTCACTATGAGTGAGATCAGAATTATTAACGCCAAAAAAATCTACCACGATGTCCCTGTTATTGAGAATTTGAACATTACAATTCCAAAAGGAAGTCTCTTTACCCTTCTTGGGCCTTCAGGGTGTGGGAAAACGACCCTTCTTCGTATGATTGCAGGTTTCAACAGTATCGAAGGTGGAGAATTTTACTTCGATGATACAAAAATCAATAATATGGAACCCAGCAAACGCAATATCGGGATGGTTTTCCAAAACTACGCTATTTTCCCACATTTGACTGTCCGAGATAATGTCGCTTTTGGTCTCAAGCAAAAGAAGGTTCCAAAAGAAGAATTGATTCAACAGACCAACAAGTATCTTGAACTCATGCAAATTGCTCAATATGCGGATCGGAAGCCCGATAAACTCAGTGGTGGACAACAACAACGTGTCGCCTTGGCACGCGCCTTAGCTGTTAATCCAAGTGTTCTCCTCATGGACGAGCCACTTAGTAACCTAGATGCCAAACTTCGCTTGGATATGCGTCAAGCCATTCGAGAAATCCAACACGAAGTGGGAATTACAACCGTCTATGTAACCCACGACCAAGAAGAAGCCATGGCTATTTCAGATCAAATTGCTGTTATGAAAGACGGAGTCATCCAACAAATCGGTCGGCCAAAAGAACTCTATCATAAACCAGCTAATGAGTTTGTAGCAACCTTTATCGGACGCACAAATATCATCCCTGCCAATCTTGAAAAACGGAGCGACGGCGCTTATATCGTCTTTTCAGATGGCTATGCTCTTCGAATGCCAGCCCTTGATCAGGCTGAAGCACAAGCTATTCATGTAAGTATTCGTCCTGAAGAGTTTATCAAAGATGAATCTGGAGATATTGAAGGCACTATTAGCGATAGCGTCTATCTTGGACTGAATACTGAATACTTCATCGAAACAGGATTTGCCTCAAAAATTCAAGTTAGCGAAGAATCAACTTTTGAAGAAGATATACAAAAAGGCGATCGTATTCGTCTACGAATCAATACTCAAAAATTAAACGTCTTTTCTGCAGATGGTTCACAAAACCTGATAAAAGGAGTCAACCATGGAACGTAAAAAACTAAATATTTGGACAGCCTCCTCTTTCTTCATCTTTCTTACTTATCTTGTCTTTCTCGTTTATCCTATCGTTACCGTGCTCAAGCAAGCACTCATACATGAAGGACAATTCTCACTAGCTAATTTTGTCACTTTCTTTAGTAAAGCCTACTACTCTGAGACACTCGTCAACAGTTTCAAGGTTTCCATTACCGCTACTGTCACTTCCTTAGTTGTAGGAACCCTATTAGCTTATCTCTTCTCTATGTATGACTTCAAGGGAAAGAAATTTCTACAAATATTGATTATCATTGCTTCCATGTCAGCTCCTTTCGTGGGAGCCTACTCCTGGATTCTCTTGCTGGGACGAAATGGGGTCATTACTAAATTCCTGACAAATACCCTTCATCTTCCAGCTATCGATATTTATGGATTCAAAGGAATTGTACTTGTCTTTACACTGCAACTATTCCCACTGGTATTTCTATACGTTGCTGGGACAATGAAAAGTATTGACAATTCTCTACTTGAAGCTGCTGAAAGCATGGGTTCCTTCGGATTTAAGCGTATCGTAACGGTTGTTTTGCCTCTCCTAGTTCCAACCTTACTAGCTGCTGCCCTACTTGTATTTATGAGAGCATTCTCAGACTTTGGAACGCCTATGTTGATTGGTGAAGGATATCGGACTTTCCCCGTCTTGATTTATACTCAATTTATTAGCGAGGTTGGAGGAAATTCTGCTTTTGCATCTGCTTTAGCAATTATGGCGATTATCATTGCCTTGGCAATCTTCCTTATCCAAAAATACATTTCAAACCGCTACAGTTTCAGTATGAATTCGCTCCATCCAATTGAGCCTAAAAAAACCACAAAAGGAAAAATGGTTGCCATTTATGCAACAGTCTACGGAATTATCTTGTTCTCTGTTCTACCTCAAGTCTACTTGATTTATACTTCTTTCCTAAAAACATCAGGTATGGTATTTGTCAAAGGCTATTCTCTAAACAGTTACAAGGTAGCTTTCAATCGTATGGGATCTGCTATTTTCAATACTATTCGTATCCCTTTGATTGCCTTAGTTCTAGTTGTCCTATTTGCAACATTTATCTCCTACCTAGCCGTTAGAAAACGGAATTTATTTACAAACTTAATTGACAGCCTCAGTATGGTCCCTTATATTGTACCAGGAACCGTTCTAGGGATTGCCTTCATTTCTTCCTTCAATACTGGCCTATTTGGAAGTGGATTTCTTATGATTACAGGAACTGCTTTCATCTTGATTATGTCCCTATCTGTCAGAAGATTACCTTATACTATTCGCTCATCTGTTGCTAGTTTGCAACAAATAGCACCAAGTATTGAAGAAGCCGCGGAAAGCTTAGGAAGTAGTCGTCTCAATACCTTTGCCAAGATTACAACTCCAATGATGCTATCTGGTATTATTTCTGGAGCCATCTTATCTTGGGTCACAATGATTTCAGAACTCTCTACTTCTATCCTCCTCTACAATGTCAAAACAAGAACAATGACTGTAGCCATTTATACAGAGGTTCTCAGAGGGAATTACGGTGTAGCCGCAGCCTTGTCAACTATCTTGACTATTCTAACAGTAGGTTCCTTGCTCTTGTTTATGAAAATCTCTAAAAGCAACAGCATTACACTTTAGTTTCCCCCATCAAAAACAGCCGAAAGGATTACCCTCGGCTGTTTTTTCTTATCTTGATATTCCTATCAAATCCCTAGTTCATAGCAAGCAAGTCTAGACTGATTATACTCAATGAAAATCNNGTCAGTAACCATATCTACGACAAGACTACGTTGACGCGGTTTGAAGAGATTTTCGAAGAGTATTAAATAGAGGTCGCTTCCATCTTCTCCCATCCTAGCTCTCGGTAACTACAGTCACCAACAACCTCTACGCTAAACTGGCCGTTCTCATATTCAAGGATCGTCACGCTACCATTATCGAGGCCATGCGGATGCATACCATTGATCAGATAAACAATGGTTCCAATGGTCATTCCATGGCTGACGACAAGGGCGTTGCCCCCGCCTTGTTCTTCCATTTCTTTGGCAATCGCTTCAAAACCTTCCTTGATTCGACCACTGAGTTTTTCCCATCCTTCAGCCCAACCAGCTGTATCAACCTCTACCAAGCCCTCAGCCAGTTCCGCATAAGATAATTGGTGAACGTGGTCCACATTAAAGATACGAGGAATAATGCCCATGAAAAGATCGCCATCGTAGGCTCCATCAAAGCTACCAAAACACCATTCTCTGATACGCTTGTCCATGCGATAAGGGATTTTCCCTTGCAGTCCAAGCTCCTCAAGTATAATTCCCATAGTCTGAATGGTGCGACCAGAATCACTGGAATAAGCGCGCTCAAACTGTAGACCAGATTCTCGCAAACCGATTCCTAATTCTTGAATTCCTAGCTCACCTTCAGCTGTTAAGGGAGTATCACTCCAACCTTGCGCGCGACCAATCGTGTTAAACATGGTCTTGCCATGACGTACCAAATACAATCGTACTTTTACCATTTTCCGTCCTCCGTTTGCTTCTATTATATCATGGATGATAAAACAAAAGCCACCCAGACAGGTGACTTTTGCAGGAGATTATTATGAAAAAGTTTAGGAGTTCTATTAAATAAAGATATTAGATGAAAATCAAATTCAAACTAAATCAGTATTATCTGTTTCAAATAATATTAGGAGGTCTTTATTTAATGATTATAGTATACACAGCTAACCTTAAATAGAGCTTAAAAAATTATACCCATTCACCTTTTTCATTTACTTTATAGCCGTTAATGGTCATATTTTTTGCCAATTTCCCATCAGCTAACAAGTAATACCACTTATCTCCGTCTTTAATCCATTGATTACGAGCGTACTTACCATCTTGGTTCAGATAATACCAACTATCATACTGAGAATCAAATACCCACTCACTCTTAGCCATGTAACCGCCACGTTTTAGGTAGTATTCTCCCTGCCAAGCTTTCTCCACATAACTACCAGTTGAATCTACATAAAACCAGCTCTTATAGTCTTCATCATAAATCCATTCACTTGCAGCCATTGAAGCATCTGATTTTAGATAATAACGGCCTACCCAACGGTTTCTTACAAGATTGCCAGAAAGGTCATTATAGTACCATTTGCCAGACTCTTTAAACCACTTACTTGCTTGATGATTTTTCTTAGTCTCTCCATTAGAGGTAATAATAGCTTGAGATGAAGTTGAAACTGAGGATGAAGTTCCAGTAGAAACTGCTTGAATAGCCTCTTCTTTTGTCACCTTAGGCTTAGCTTTTCCTTGGTAAACATCTTCGATACGCTTAGTAAAGACAGATAACTCTTCAGGGGATAACATGTGTCTTACAGTCTCTTCCTTATATACAAGACCTGCTTCTTTCCTGATTTTGTGTATCCCCTCTTCAACTATATCATCAATCTTACTAAACATAGAAACTTTATCTGCTTTTGAAAGTGTATCATCATTACTAATGGCTGTCTTCTCCATGAAAGCAACAGCATTAATTTCTCTGATATTTTTTTCCGTAGGAATTAAACTAGGGCTCCATTTATCAACTTTGTTATAAAAAGTTGATAATTTTTGAACATACTCTTTTAATGTTAAGTTACTATCATTGTATGGCTCATCATCGCCAAAATGACGAGACCGAGGTAACGACCAGCCTGTTAATGGTCCGTAAAAACTTTTTAAATCGCTAATTAGTTTTTCCTTCTCAACAGATGAGTATAAATTACTATCTTTTTCTACTTGCTGAAGTAGTAAGTCAAATTTTTTTATTCTAGCAATATCAAAAACATATTCTAAAGAGTTAGGCATATCACCTTTCATTCTATTAATAGTTCCTTCTATGTCAGACGAATAGTAATGATCTCTTTTTGAAAATCTATTTATATTTTCCTCTCTCTCCTCTATCACCTCATCTATTTTTTTAACTATGGCATTCTTGAGTTTTAAAACATCAACCTCTTTAAATTGTACAGTATACCAATCAATATCATCAATTTCTTTTAATATTTTTTTCTTTACTTGTTCAGAATAATTTCTAACTGCACTCTTTAAATCTGCCCGTGTTTTGTAAAAACTCTCATTACTAGAATCAATATCATTTTCTTGCGCATAAACTACTTGACTAGCAAAAGTTGGGACTAGTGAAGTCGACAGTCCTAAAGCTACTAAAGCATGTTTCATTTCTTTTTTCATGAATTTCTCCTATTTTCTTAATTTTTAAAACTATGAATTGGTGCTGGGATTTGTCCTCCACGAGAGATGAAATCAACAGACGAAGCTCCATTGACTTTCATAACAGGTGCAGTTCCTAATAGGCCACCAAACTCAATCATATCGCCTTCTTTTCCTTTTGGAATGATACGAACAGCTGTTGTTTTCATGTTAATGACACCAATTGCAGCCTCATCCGCAATCATAGCCGCAATGGTTTCAACAGGTGTATCTTCTGGGATGGCAATCATATCCAAACCAACAGAACAGATAGCCGTCATAGCTTCTAGTTTTTCCAAATTAAGAGAGCCATTTTGCACTGCAGCAATCATTCCCTCATCCTCGGAAACAGGAATAAAGGCACCAGACAAACCACCGACTTGGTTGCAGGCCATCACTCCACCCTTTTTAACTTGGTCATTCAAGAGAGCCAAGGCAGCCGTCGTTCCATGCGTACCAACTGTTTCTAGCCCCATTTCTTCAAGGACACGTGCAACAGAATCTCCAACCGCAGGAGTTGGCGCCAAACTCAAGTCCACAATACCAAACTCCACACCCAGTCTCTCACTGGCCATTTGACCAACCAATTGACCGATCCGAGTGATTTTAAAGGCAGTCTTCTTGACCGTTTCTGCTACTACATCAAAGCTCTCTCCACGAACTTTTTCCAGGGCACGTTTCACCACACCAGGACCAGAAACTCCGACATTGATGATAACATCTGCCTCCCCAACACCATGGAAGGCACCCGCCATAAATGGATTGTCCTCAACAGCATTAGCGAATACAACCAACTTAGCTGCCCCCATATCAGATAGAGTTGCCGTTTCCTTGATAACACGTCCCATATCTGCGACAGCCGTCATATTGATACCAGACTTGGTTGAGCCGATATTGACTGACGAGCATACCTTGTCCGTTTCAGCCAAAGCACGAGGAATAGAATTGATGAGAATCTCATCTCCCTTTTGATAACCTTTTTGTACCAAGGCAGAGAAACCACCAATAAAGTCCACTCCAATCTCTTTCGCAGCCTTATCAAGCGCTTTTGCCAGAACCACGTAGTCCGTCGCATCTGTCGCTGCTCCAATCAGAGAAATAGGAGTCACCGATACACGCTTATTAACGATAGGGATTCCCAACTCAGCCGCAATTTCATCACCAACAGCCACTAAATTAGCGGCCTTGCTCGTAATCTTTCGATAAATTTTCTCTGCAGCACGATTGATATCTGGATCGATACAGTCCAAAAGGGAAATCCCCATGGTAATGGTTCTGATATCGAAGTTTTGCTCCTCAATCATGGAGATAGTTTCAGTAACTTGTCTAATATCCATATGCACCTCCTAGATATTATACATAGCTTCGAAAATCGCTGCACTCTGAATATTGATTTTCACATTCAAAATTTGCCCAAAAGTTTCAAACTCATTTCGCAGATAAGTAAAATCCTGCTTTTCATCACTAGATACAACAGCCATCATCGTGAAATATTCATCCAAAACAGTTTGAGAGATATCATCAATATTCAAACCCAATTCTGCAATTTTACCAGAAACACCTGCAACAATTCCAGATTTATCTTTACCGACAACAGTTATAATCGCTTTCATAAGCAAACTCCAATTCTTCTTAAAATAAGAAACCTGAACATTAAACAGGATTCTTTTCAAATAGTATAGCATAATTCTAACGAAAATACTCAAAAACGCCTGCTTACGAAGTTGTTCTTAAGCAAAAAACAATTTCGTAAACAAGCGTCTACTATCCCAACTTATGATGAGTGTTCCCGCTAGGACCGAAATCCTAGCGGTAGACCAGAGCTAGACTAAGAGCACAAGACTCCATCATCATAACACTCAACAAAATTGATGATTTTATACTAATTCGATGATCGCCATTGGCGCTGCATCACCACGACGTGGTTCAGTTTTAAGGATACGAGTGTATCCACCGTTACGTTCAGCATAACGAGGTGCGATTTCTGAGAACAATTTTTGAAGTGCTGTAGTAGAAGTGTACTTATCAGTTGCTTCATCATAGTTTTCAGATGCGATTTCATTACGTACGAAAGCAGCTGCTTGACGACGTGCATGCAAATCACCACGTTTACCTAGAGTAATCATTTTTTCAACAGTTTTACGGATTTCTTTAGCACGAGCTTCAGTTGTCACGATTGATTCGTTGATCAAAAGGTCAGTTGTCAAATCGCGAAGCATTGCTTTACGTTGTGAGCTAGTGCGTCCTAGTTTACGGTAAGCCATGTATTCCTCCTTTATTTATCTTTTAATCCAAGACCCAAATCAATGAGTTTGAGTTTCACTTCTTCCAAACTCTTGCGTCCAAGATTTCGTACTTTCATCATCTCTGCTTCAGATTTTTCTGTCAAATCATGCACAGTATTGATACCGGCACGTTTCAAACAGTTGTATGAACGCACAGACAAGTCCAGTTCCTCAATCGTACGATCCAAAATACGATCGTCAGATTCAGTATCAGCTTCTTTCATCACTTCAGTTGACTTAGCAATCTCAGTAAGATTTGTAAACAAATCAAGATGTTCTGTCAAAATACGTGCTGAAAGCCCTAAAGCATCTTCTGGAATAATTGTTCCATTTGTCAAGATTTCAAGGGTTAGTTTGTCAAATCCATCATTGCTACCTACACGAGCAGGTTCCACTTGATAGTTGACTTTTGTAACTGGTGTATAAATAGAATCTACAGCAAGTGTTCCAACTGGTGCATTATCCTTTTTATTTTCATCAGCAGGTACATATCCACGACCACTGTTAACAGTCATAGTCGCTTTTAGGGAAGAACCTTCACCGATTGTAAAGAGATAATGATCTGGATTTACAATTTCAATATCGCTATCTGTCAAAATGTCACCAGCTGTTACTTCAGCAGGACCTTCAACATCTAGTTCGATGATTTTTTCGTCTTCAACGTACGATTTCACTGCAATTCCTTTAATGTTCAGAATGATTTGCATCACGTCTTCACGAACACCTGGAACTGTGTCAAACTCATGTAACACACCATCAATATTGATAGATGTCACAGCTGCTCCTGGTAGAGAAGCTAGAAGTACACGACGAAGAGAGTTACCAAGAGTTGTACCGTAGCCACGTTCAAGTGGTTCGATTACAAACTTGCCATAATCTTTATTTTCATCAATTTTTGTTATATTTGGTTTTTCAAACTCGATCATTTAGTTACTCCCTCTTAAACGAAAAGCAGTGTAATGCGATGATTATACACGGCGACGTTTTGGAGGACGAGCACCATTGTGTGGCACTGGAGTCACATCACGAATTGCTGTTACTTCAAGACCAGCGGCAGCAAGCGCACGAATAGCTGACTCACGACCAGAACCTGGACCTTTTACAGTAACTTCAACTGATTTAAGACCGTGTTCTTGTGCAGATTTAGCAGCAGCTTCAGAAGCCATTTGGGCAGCGAATGGTGTAGATTTACGAGAACCTTTGAAACCAAGAGCACCAGCTGATGACCAAGCAATTGCATTACCATGCACATCAGTAATCATAACAATAGTGTTATTAAATGTAGCGTGAATATGAGCAATACCAGATTCGATATTCTTTTTCACACGACGTTTACGTGTTGGTTTAGCCAAGACTTTTACCTCCTATATTATTTTTTCTTACCAGCAATCGCAACAGCTTTACCTTTACGAGTGCGAGCGTTGTTTTTAGTGTTTTGTCCACGGACAGGAAGTCCACGACGGTGACGGATACCACGGTATGAACCGATTTCCATCAAACGTTTGATGTTCAAGTTTACTTCACGACGAAGGTCACCTTCAACTTTGATTGCATCCACTTCACGACGGATAGCATCTTCTTGATCTGATGTAAGATCACGTACACGAACATCTTCTGAGATTCCAGCAGCAGCCAAAATTTTCTTAGATGTTGCAAGTCCGATACCATAAACATAAGTCAATGAGATTACTACACGTTTGTCATTTGGAATGTCAACTCCAGCAATACGAGCCATGTTTTCTCCTTTCTATCTTATCCTTGACGTTGTTTGTGTTTTGGATTTGCTGGGCAAATTACCATAACACGACCATTACGACGAATAACTTTACAGTATTCGCAAATTGGTTTGACCGATGGTCTTACTTTCATTTCTTATCCCTCCAAGTTTTTCGATTATTTAAAGCGGTAAGTGATACGTCCACGTGTCAAGTCATATGGACTCATTTCGACAGTAACACGATCTCCCGCTAAAATACGAATATAGTTTTTACGAATTTTACCAGAAACTGTTGCTAAAATCTGATGTCCATTTTCAAGTTCAACCGTAAACATTGCATTCGGCATTGTATCAACTACTTTGCCTTCAACTTCAATCACATCGTCTTTTGCCACGCAAAAGCACCTCCATAAATTTCGATTCGATGCCTCTAGACACAGAGACAACAATTATAAGTCAGACTATCTCAGTATAACATTTGTAGCGGATTTTTGCAAGTGTGAAAAACGCTTTATTTCAAATTTGTCAATACTTTTTCGATATCTGAGAAGACATCGTTAATATCTTGATTACCTTCGATGTCATGAACCAAACCTTTGGCACGGTAGTGAGCAATGATTGGTTCTCCTTGTGCAATATTCACATCCAAACGACGTTTGACTGTCTCAGGCTTATCATCTTCACGTTGGTAGTAATCTTCTTCTTTATAGTCAACTGGTGGGTTAAAGACCTTGTGGAAAGTTTCCCCAGTTACGCGGTGGATGATACGACCACTCAAACGTTCTAAGAGGCTATCTGGATTTACTTCAATGTTGATGACACCTTCTAGTTCAATGCCAAGTTCAGCCAATGTTTTGTCCAAGGCATGAGCTTGTTCGATTGTACGTGGGTAACCATCCAATAAGAATCCTGTTTCTTTAATATCATCTTGTGAAAGACGTTCTTTTACGATTCCATTTGTAACTTCATCAGGAACCAATTCACCCTTGTCAATGTATGACTTAGCAAGAACACCCATTTCAGTTTGATTTGCTATTGCAGCGCGGAACATATCACCTGTTGAGATATGTGCAACATGGAATTGTTCTACGATTTTTGCTGCTTGAGTTCCCTTACCTGCACCAGGTAAGCCCATAATCAAAAGATTCATGATCTGATCTCCTTATTTTATTTTTAAATAGAAGCAAAAAGTCTTTTCACCCCTATTTAAAAACAAAATAGAAGAGGGGAGACCAAACTCTCACTAATGTTAGAGTTAAACCTCCACTCCCTCAGCATTTACTGCTTCATACTCAATGAAAATCAAA